>JBFKAF010000025.1:0-15987 GCA_041621735.1 Pseudomonas sp. | reverse complement strand
TTGACCACCTTGCCGCTGACGGGGTCGAAGTAGATCTCGACCTTGCGCTTGTCCTTGTCGTAACCGTAGATCTCGTAGCAATTGCCGCCAGTGACCTTGAACTGCTTGATCTCGTAACCCTGCAGCACCAGTTCCTGCTGGAAATCGTCCTGATCTTGCCAGGTGGCCCGGTCGGCCGTGGTGCATTCGGTCTTGGCGAGCGCCAGGGGGCTCAGAAAAGCCAGGGACAACAGCAATAGAGTGCGCATGAGTGATTCCTCAGCCGGGGGTGTGAGAGCCAGAACCGAGTGAAAATATAGTCGAGAACAACCAGCTAATAAGACGTAGTCGTATTAAAACGACCGACGGGAGTCGGGCCCGCGACGCAGCCACCAGCGCCTGCAATCGCCACCTGCACCGGGCCATCGCCGGCCTCACCCGCGCTTCGATAGGCGATGCGCCGATGCTGTAGTGGTGGGCATGGCGAACGGCCAGGGAGCAAACCGGCTGCTCGAGTGATGGCCCGCGCAGCGCGAAGGAAGCGCCGAACCCTGAAGTTTCCCCACGCCGTGCCGAAACAGAAGAAGTTGTACCCGGCCCAATGGATGGCAATATAGTGGCCACGCCCACTAGCTTCCGTTCCCGGTACGTTGTCATCGAGGTTGCCAAGCGCATGAAACAGTCGTCGTTCACGGTCACTCGCGGCCTGTTGCTCGCAGCACTGACCTGCCTGTCGCTGCGAGCCGTGGCAGGCGACTCGATCCAGATCGTCACCGAGGAGCTGCCGCCCTACAACATGACCGAGGACGGGCGACTCACCGGCATGAGCACCGAAGTCGTCCAGGCCGTGCTGGAGGCAATCGGTGAACAGGCAAGCATCCAGTCCATGCCCTGGGCACGCGCCTACGACATCGCGCTGAATGCCGAGAACGTGCTGATCTACTCGATCGCCCGCACCGCCCAGCGCGAGAAGCTGTTCAAGTGGGTGGGCGTCGTCGCACCGATGCACTGGTACCTGTACACCAGGCCCGGCAGCAACATCCAGCTCAGGACCCTCGACGACGCGCGCCAGTACCAGATCGCCACCGTCAAGCAGGACGCCGGCGAGCAATACCTGGTGGCCAAGGGCTTTAGGGTCGGCAAGAACCTGCAGTCGAACAACAAGTACGCCTACAACTACGAGAAATTCAAACTCGGCCGCGTGGACCTGTGGATCTCCATCGAACTGAACGCCCTCTACCTGGTTCGCCAGGCGGGTGACGATCCAACCAGGACGCTGCTACCCGCGCTGAACCTGCCCGACCTGGGCGGTGACGATGGGCTGAACATGGCCTTCAGCCGACAGACCCCGGATGCCACCGTCGAGCGCTTTCGCCAGGGTCTGCAAGCCATCCGCGACAACGGCACCTACGCCGCCATCGCCAAGAGGTGGCTGTAGCGTGCGCACACCGCCTGCCAGCGAGCCTGTCGCCGAGCGGCCGGCACGGGTCCCGCCCGCCAGCTCGCTTGGACGCCGCCTGGTGCTGGCGACGCTGACATTTTGCGCGCTGTTCACCCTGGTCACCGTGACCGTGCGCACCGGGTCGGCGTGGAACGGCAACCTGAGCGCAATGGCCGCCGAACTGAGGCTGATCGACCAGGTGTTCCAGCGCACACTGTCCAAGGCGATCTGGGAAATGGATCGCGAAACCTTGCAGACCCAACTGGACAGCGTCGTCCAGGCCGCCCCGGTAGGCCGGGTCCGACTGAGCATCCGCCGGGCCGGGCGCGCCCCCGAAGTATTGGGCCGGCAACGCACCGCAGGTTCAGCCTCGCCACTGGTGCCATCGCTGCAGCGGATGCTCACCTACGAGCCCTACCCTGGTGCGAGCGAGACCGTCGGCGAGCTGATCATCGAGGGCGACGAGCGGGTGCTCTGGCGCCGTCTGCTGAGCGACGTGGCCAGTATCGTGGTGACCCAGGTCATCCAGTCGCTGCTGCTGGCCGGCTTGATCATGTGGATGTTCAACCGCTCGGTGACGGTGCACGTGCGGCACATCGCGCAGCATCTGGGTGAACTGTCGCCCGCCAATCTCAAGCAGCTATTGCGCATCGATCGGCAGCCGGCGCGCCGCGACGAGCTGAGCCTGCTGGAAGCCGGGGTGAATGACCTGCAAGGCAAGCTGTCGGACTACCTCGAGCGGCAGCACCGGGACGAACTCGACCTGGCCGCGCACCGTGATCGCCTGGCCGAACTGGTAGCGGAACGCACGGCGGAACTGCGCGCGGCCAACAGCCGCCTGGAACAACTCACGCGCAGCGACCCGCTGACCGGGCTGGCCAACCGCCGGCATTTCGATGAGATGAAGGACGTCGAGTTCCGCCGGGCGACACGCCTGGACCAGCCGCTGTCGGTACTGATGTGCGATGTCGATTGCTTCAAGCTCTACAACGACACCTACGGCCACGCCCTCGGCGACCAGTGCCTGCAAACGGTGGGCAAAACCTTGAAGAGCGTCTTCGCCCGCGCCGGCGAGCTGGTGGCGCGGGTCGGCGGTGAGGAATTTGCCGTGCTGCTGCCGGGCGCCGACCTCGAGCAGGCGCGCCAGGCCGCAGAACGGCTGCGCCAGGCGCTCGCAGCTCAAGCCGTGGTACACGCCAGCTCGCAGGTGGCAGCGCACGTGACCCTGAGCATCGGCGTCGCGCAGTTCGACCCGCAGACCATGGACCGTTTCGATCTATTGCTGCAATCCGCCGACCAGGCGCTGTACCGTGCAAAACGCCTGGGCCGCGACCGAATCGCCGAATGATGACATCAGCGAGGTTCGCCATGACTCCAGCTCAGCTCACCTGGATCGCCCTGCTACTGGCACTGGTCTGTAGCAGTAGCCAGGCACAAGGTATTCAGGTCGTCACCGAGGACACCTCTTTCAGCTACCTGGAGCACGGCCGAGTGGCCGGGCCGGCGAGCGCGGTGGTCGAAGCCACGCTGCAGCGCGCCGGGCTCAACGACTATCGCCTCGCCCTGTACCCCTGGGCGCGCGCCTACGACATGGCGTTGCAGCAACCTGATGTGCTGATCTACCTGATCGCCCGCACAACGGCGCGCGAACCGCTGTTCAAATGGGTCGGCGAAATCACCCGGATCGAGCACCACTTCTACAAGCTGCGGGCGCGCGAGGACATCCAGGTACACAGTTTGCAGGACGCGCAGCAATATAGCGTCGGCGTGCTGCGCGACGACGTACGCCAGAAATACCTGCGCACTCAGGGCTTCAAAAAACTGGTGGTCTCGGCGCACAACCGCGCTAACTTCCAGAAGCTGCTGAATCGGCAAGTGCAACTGGTGCCGATGCCGGAACGCGATATCGCCATGCTCTGCGAGGACGCTCGTATCGACTGTGCCGAGCTGGAGCAGGTCTACACCCTGGACGACCTGTCGACGGGCCTGTACATGGCGTACAGCCGGGCAACCGCCGATGAACGGGTGACGCGCACCCGCGCCGCATTCGACAGCCTCAAGGCCGAAGGCCAGGTGGCCCGCTTGCTGGACGGCAAACACTAAGTCCGCCGGGCACCGCGTCAGCGCCCGCAGATCGAGCGAAACGGCGAGCGGCATGACCAGGAGCCCGGACGGACTCCTGGTTAACCAGCCGCCGATCACTCAGTGATGGGCGGCTGCGGCGGCCGGTGCTTCCTTCTGCACCGTCACCTCCAACTCAAGCGTACCGGCCTTCTCGAAGGTCAGGGTCAAGGGAAAACGCTCGCCGTCCTGCATCTGCCGTTGCAGGCCGAACAACATCACGTGGTAGGCCATAGGCGCGAACCTGACCTCGCCACCGGGCGGAATATCCACCGCCTGCACCTGCTGCATCTTCATCAGGCCATCGGCATGCACATGTTCGTGAAACTCGGCGCGGCCGGCTACCGTGGTCTGCGCGCCGAGCAAGCGATCCGCCTGAGCACTCTTGTTGTGCACCACGAAATACACGGCCGCAGTCGGCGCCACCGGCGGCATCTCGCGCGACCAGGGGTGCTCGATATGCAGCTCGCCGGCCTGGTATTCATGGGCCGAGGCGGACAGCCAGGGCGCGAGCAGCGCGATCAGCAGCAGGGTTTTCTTCAACAGCATGGTGAACCTCCAGTGATGAATCTTGTGTCCGGGATAGACAGGCTAATGTGGCTGAACGAGGTGCGGGCCAGCCTGCATCTCGTGGTCAGTGGGCGGTTAACCGCTGGCCAGACGCCGCAGGGCACCGAGGCGCGACAGCAGCAGCCAGTCCAGCGCCCAGATCAGCAGCAGCGAGGCGCCAACCAGTGGGAAGGCGACACCGAGCAGCAGCATGACGACAATCGCGGTCTTCCAGCGCGGCAAGTCATGGCGTAACGGTGGCACGCCGAAACTGCCCTGGGGGCGGCGCTGCCACCACATGACCAGGCCGCTGACCGCGCTGAGCAGCACCAGCAGGCAGACGCCCAGCATCAGCAGCTGATTAGCCAGGCCGAACAGTTTGCCTTCGTGCAGCATGACCCCGGTTTCCACTGTTTTCGCCACAGCGCCGTAGTCTTTCCAGCGCACATCGGCGAGCACCTTACCGCTGTATTGATCGAGGTGCAGGGTGGCGTCGTGGCGTGGATCGTCGGCGAACAGCGCGATGCTGTACACCCCACCCGCGCCCTTGGGCAGGGTGATGCTATAGCCCGGCTGCACGCCGCGCGTGCTGGCGGTGTCGACCACCTGTTGCAGGCTGATCTGCGGCGCCGCACCGCCGGTCAGGCTGGCGGCGTTGCCGTTATGCGCTGCATGCGGGTCGGACAGCGGCAGCGGCGTGGTCTCCACCGCCCAGGCCACGGTCTGCCGCGTGCTGGTGTTGAGGCTGCGCGCCTGCTGCTCGGACTTGGGCACGTCATCCCACATGGCCGCCGGAAAGTGATTCCAGGCGCCAGCGAACTGCGCGCCCCAGTAACCGGTCCAGGTCATCCCGGTGAGCAGCATGAACAACAGCAGCAACGAACCCCAGAAACCGCTGACCGCATGCAGGTCGCGCCAGAACAGGCGACCGCGACTGGCCAGACGTGGCCATAACACCCCGGCGCCGCCACTGCCGCGCGGCCACCAGAGATACAACCCGGACACCAGCAGGACGATGCCCCAGCCGGCGGCCAGCTCGATCAGCCGATCGCCGAGGGTGCCGATCATCAGCTCGCCGTGCAGCGCCCGGGCAATCGCCTGCAGGTTGTTCTGCGCATCCTGGCTGCCCAGCAGCGTGCCCCGGTAAGGGTCGACGAACAGGTTGAGGGCCTGCCCGGCGTTGTCGACGACGAACTGCGCGCTGCGATCCGCCTGCGGCGGCGGCAGGTACTGCTGCACGTTCGCCTGCGGGTAAGCCCGCCGGATCACCGCCAGTTGCTGATCGGCGCTCAAGCGCTGCTCGGCCACTGGCACCTGCAGCAAGTCGGCATACATCAGCCGATCCAGCTGCGGTTTGAACAGGTAAACGATCCCGGTCAGCGACAGCAGGATCAGGAAGGGAATGACCAGGAGCCCGGCATAGAAATGCCAGCGCCAGGCCAGGTTGTAGAACGACGGAGAGGACTGTTGCATTTTTTATGCTCCGATGTAGCGCATCGAACGATGTTCGCAAGTTCCGATCATCACGCCCACTCACCGGAGCAAGGCGCCGATGCCAGGGCAGAAGGCCGGAATAGAGCGGGCACGGCACAAGCCTGGGCCCGAGGAACAAGTGCTAAATCAGAGGTGGGGCGCGGGGATTAAGCGAGGGCCAGGCGTGGCTGACGGTGGAACCCAGCCGTGTTGGCGGCCTGGGGGTCAGGCTGGCGCCGCGCGGCAGCAGCCCCAACAAGCCGAAGAACGCCGCCACTATCAGGCCGACGAAGCTGGAGGCCAGTGCGCAGCCGAAGCCGCTAGACGGGCTCGGCATGGGTGTACCGACGCCGCCGAAGTCGACTGCCGGACCATCGCCACCGGAGGCCGAGCAATACACGCCATCGATGCCGCTGAGTTGTAAGCCGGCCATCTGGCCATGACCGAGACTGCAGGCGAGCGCACTGAACAGGATGCTGAAATACAGGATCCAGGCAGTCAGCGAGCGGTCGGTGCGGGCCAGTTTCATGGTCGGCGACTCTAGCAGTTAGTTACGCGGGAACAAGGCCACCGCGCTGCGGTTGATTGCCACAGCGCGGTTACTCGCAAGATTAGGCATTCCAGGGCGCATGTGCCAACAGCTCGGCGCAACGGCCCTGGACGAACTCGCGCAGCAGTTTCACCGGCGTGCTCAGCTGCGCGCGGTGGGCACAGATCAGGTTGAGCGGCGTCGGCTCGCCCCGCCACTCCGCCAGCAACACCTCGAGCCGCCCCGCCCGCACATCGCCGGCCACATCCAGCCAGGACTTGTACACCAGGCCGACGCCGGCCACTGCCCAGCGCCGCACCACATCGGCGTCGTCGCTGAGGCGATCGCCGCTGACGCTCTGGCTGTGTTCGCGCTTGCCGTCGAAGAACTGCCAGCGATCATGCACCCGACCGCCGAGCATGTAGAGCAGGCAGTTGTGCCGCGCCAGATCGCTCAGCGAGTGCGGCCGTCCATGCCGCGCCAGATACTCGGGCGCCGCGCAGAGCACCCGCCTGTTGCTGGCGGCGACGGGCAGTGCGACCAGGCTGGAGTCCTCGGGCGCGCCGTAACGCAGGGCGATATCCACCGGCTCGCGAAACAGGTCGCTGAGCCGGTCACCCAGCAGCAGACGCAAGTGCAACTGCGGGTGCGCCTGCTGGAACTCATCGAGCCAGGGCAACAGGGTGTTGCGACCGAAGTCCGAGGGGGCCGAGAGCTGCAGCAGGCCGCTGATTCCCGCCTTGCTGCCAGCCAGCAGCTGGCGTCCATCCTCCAGGTTCTGCAGGGCCAGGCGCGCGTGTTCGAGAAACAGCTCACCCTGAGTGGTCAGACGCAGGCTGCGGGTCGAGCGAGCGAACAGGCGCACCTCCAATTGCGCCTCCAGGCGTTTCAGCGCGGCGCTGGCCACCGCTGGTGAAACCTCCAGACCCCGGGCCGCCGCCGACAAACTGCCGGCTTCCGCCGTGCGTACGAATAATTGCAAGTCATCAAAACGCAGCATGGCGACCTATTATCAAAATAATATTGAAAGAGACTCTATTCCTACGCGCTTTTTCCAGATTATTAAATAGACGAGCATGGCCCTCTACTCCGGAGAGCCAGCCATGCCCACCCCCATCACCCTGATCGCCACCCTGACCCTGCATCAGGCTCCCGACACCGCGTTGCTCGAGGGCTTGGCGCAACTGCTCAACGCCAGCCGCGCCGAGGCGGGTTGCCTGCAGTACGACCTGCACCAACAGCCCAGCGCCGCCAATGTCCTGGTGATGATCGAGCAATGGCAGGACGCCGAGGCCCTTGCCGCGCACCAGTCCACCGCGCACTACCGGGCCTTCGGCGCGGCTTTCAACGCGCAGCTGGCCAGCGTCGAACTCAACCAACTGCGGCGCATTGCCTGAACCCGTCCACCCCTTTAAGGAACCCCTCATGAAAGCCATCGCCTACCTGCAATCGCTGCCCGCCGAACACCCCGAATCGCTGCTCGACCTGCAACTGCCGGAGCCCAGCCCCGGCCCGCGCGATCTGCTGGTCGAAGTCAAAGCCATCTCGGTGAACCCGGTGGACACCAAGATCCGCAGCAAGGTCGCGCCAGAGGATCGGCAACCCAAGGTGCTCGGCTGGGACGCCACCGGCGTGGTCAAGGCCGTAGGCAGCGAGGTCAGCCTGTTTCAACCGGGCGACCGGGTGTTCTACGCCGGCGCGATCAACCGTGCCGGCGCCAACAGCGAACTGCATGTGGTGGACGAGCGCATCGTCGGGCGCATGCCCGGCAGCCTGTCGTTCGCCCAGGCCGCGGCGCTACCGCTGACCGCAATCACCGCCTGGGAGCTGCTGTTCGAGCGTCTGCAGATCGCCGAAGGCAGCAGCGATCAGGGCCAGAGCCTGCTGATCGTCGGTGCCGCCGGCGGGGTCGGCTCGATCCTCACCCAGTTGGCCCGCCAGCTCACCGGGCTGACCGTGATCGGCACGGCCTCGCGCCCCGAGACCCAGGCCTGGGTCCGCGAGCTGGGCGCCCACCAGGTGATCGACCACAGCAAACCGCTGAGCGAAGAGCTCAAGCGCATCGGCATCGATCGGGTGAGCCATGTCGCCAGCCTGACCCAGACCGACCAGCACTACGAGCAACTGGTCGAAGCGCTGGCCCCGCAAGGGCGTCTGGCGCTGATCGACGACCCGGCGCAGCCGCTGGACGTGATGAAGCTCAAGGGCAAGAGCCTGTCGCTGCATTGGGAGCTGATGTTCACCCGTTCGCTGTTCGAAACCGCCGACATGATCGAGCAGCATCGCCTGCTCAACCGGGTCAGCCAGCTGGTCGACGACGGCGTACTGAAGACCACCCTCGGCGAGCACTTCGGCACCATCAATGCGCACAATCTGCGCCGCGCCCACGCGCTGCTGGAAAGCGGCAGGTCACGCGGCAAGATCGTCCTGGAAGGCTTCTGAGCCCACGGCGTTGCGCCTCGCCGGAGGGGCAACGCCGACCAGCGGAAGCCCCTGGCCCGTAACGCTCCGGCAGTTCATGCGTCCATTGAGTCGTAGAACATCGTTACGAGGTGACCATCATGAAACACCTTATTCCGCTCACGCTGATCGCAACCTTCGGCTTTACCGCTGTGGCACTCGCGCAAAGCCCAACGACCGAAGTGGCCAACCAGGTACAGGCGGTCGACTACCACTACGGCATGGCTCTGGATATCGATAAAGTCATCCACATTACCGATACCTCGGACAAGGTTGGCGTCGTGCCGGCGACCATCACCTACCTGGACAGCCAGGGCCAGTTGCGCAAGCTCAATTATTTGCAGCTGGGTGGTTTCAACCAGGGTAACTAGGCGGGCAGCCCTGAACAGCGGGTGCCCGAGTCGCATGCTCAGGCATCCGCTCTGCCGCTATCTGCGCCTCATGATCCCAGCAATGCTTCGCTGACTGCTAGACTGCACTCATCTCCAAGCCACTATTCACGACACTGAGGCATATCCAGTCGTCTCCCGCTAACCTGTGACCCATCGGCGGTACGGATGCGATCCGATTTAGCAGGCCCGTTGCGCCTAGCCAGTTTTTATCTCCTCTTCAGCTGCATCTGGATCCTCTCCAGCGACTACCTGCTGACAACCCTGGTGGCCGACGCCGCTCTGGCCGCCCGCCTGCAAACCGTCAAGGGCATGCTCTTCGTGCTGCTCAGCAGTGCGCTGATCTTTTACCTCGGCCATCGCGACAGCCAGGCCCAGCGCCGGCTGGTCGAGGTGCTGACGCATAACGCCCGCCTGCTGCAACAGATCCAGCGCAATGCGGCCCTGGGCAGCTGGGAGTATGCCGGGCGCTTCCACTGGAGCCAGGAAGCCCTGCAACTGTTTGGCCGCGACGCAGGCCATGCCTTCAGCAGCCTGGAGCAACTGCTGAGCTGGCTGCACCCGGCCGAACGACCGGCCGTGGAACGGGCATTCCAGGCGTTAGTGCAACAGCACGCCCCCCTGGCGATCAGCGCACGCCTGCACCAGCCACACCGGCAACAGGCCACCTGGTTGATGCTACGCGGCGAGGTGGACAGCAGCGGTCAGACGCTCGGTACCGTGCAGGACATCAGCAACCAGAAGCGCGACGAAATCGCCCTGCGCGAGAGCGAACAGCGCTTTCGACGGTTGTTCGAGCACACCCCGCGCATCGCCATGCAAGGCTATGACCGCGAGCGTCGGGTGATCTTCTGGAACCAGGCCAGCACCCAGCTGTATGGCTACAGCCTGCAGGAGGTCATGGGCAAGCGCCTGGAGGAGCTGATTATTCCAGCACCGATGCGCAACCAGGTCGCCAGCATGATCAATCACTGGCTGCTCGGCGGCCCGCCGATTGCAGCGGCGGAAGTGCAATTGCAGCGCAAGGACGGCAGCAAGGTCTGGGTCTACTCCAGCCATGTGATGCTGCGCAACAGCCGCAATCAACTCGAGCTGTACTGCATCGACATCGACCTCAGCGAACAGAAACAGAGCGATGGCGAACTGTACGCCAGCGAAGCGCGCTATCGCGAGCTGGTCGAACAACTGAGCGACGTGATCGTCCTCACGGATGCCCGCGGGCACCTGAACTTTCTCAATCCGGCCTGGGAAAAACTCAGCGGCTATGCCTGCTATACCTGCCTCGAACGGCCGTTAAGCCAGTTCTTCGACGCCGATGACGCCGCCCGCTTGAGCCAGCAGATCAGCACCATCAACAGTGGCGGTCTCACCAGCCTGCGTGGCGAATACCGCCTGCTGACGCGCAGTGGCCAGCTACGCTGGGTAGAGCTGCGACTGGCCTGCAACCCACCCGGCTATGGATTGCGCGGCGGCCTCAGCGACATTCATGAACGCTATCAGGCACAGCAGCTGCAGCAGGCGCGCAATGCGGTGCTCGACGACCTGCTCGGACGCCGCCCGCTGGCGCAGATCCTCGACGGCATCAGCCGACGCTTGCAAAGCCTGAACCCGCACATGCTGGTGTCGGTCATGCTGCTGGATGCGCAGCAACGCCTGCACATCGCCGCCGCACCCGACCTGCCCGCCAGTTATCGGCAGGCCATCGAAGGGATTGTCGCGGCGCCCGAAGTCGGCTCCTGCGGACACGCGGTCTGCAGCGGCGAGTTGGTCATCGCCGAGGACCTTGCCACGCATCCTTATTGGCGCGACTTCCAGGCCGAGACTCGGGCGGCAGGGCTGCAGGCCTGCTGGTCGTTGCCGTTCAAGGATGAACACGAGCGGGTGCTGGGCACCTTCGGCATTTACTATCGCAAACCCGCTCGCCCCAGCCCCGGCGATATTGCCTTGGTCACCGAATTCACCCGCCTGGCCGGACTGGCCGTACAGCAGCATCGGAGCGACGTTACCGCGCTGATGCGATAGATGACCGTCTGTCGTTCAGTTGGGCGTTTCACTAAGCGTTCACACCTCCTGCCTAGACTGAGCAACCGTATCCTGGAGGTGCCACGCATGAATATTTCTATTCTCCCGCTGAACAAGGCCAATGGTCCCTGCTGGCAAGTTAGTTTCGCGCAACACAGCGTGACTTTTCGCAGCGAGAACCAAGCCCGCCAGTTCGTTGCCACCCTCGAAGCGCGCTTGCAGGCCCCCCATTCATGGCCAAACCATGAACCGCGCATCGCCAGCTGAGCTAATACCTAGACCACAGGGTGCCCGGCGCGGCGTTCCGCCCAGCGGGTGAGCCGCGAAAATACTACGGCCAACAGGCCACAGGCGAAGATCACCAAGGCCATGGGTCGCGCGCTGCCATCGTGCAGCACACCAACCAACGCGGCCGCGCTGGCGGCAATGCTGAACTGCAGGCTGCCGAGCAAGGCCGAAGCGCTGCCGGCATGCCGGCCCTGCCCGGCCATGGCGCAGGCCGTGGCATTCGGCAACAGCACGCCGAGGCTGGCGATACAGCCGAACAAGGGCAACAACAGCGGCCACAGCTCCGCCAGCTGCGCGGCGGCAAGCGCCAACAACGCCGCACCACAGGCCAGATAGAACCAGACCATGCGCCACAACCAATAGCCCGGCCCGTGACGCGCCACCAGCCAGGCATTCACCTGCGCCATCAGGATGAAGCCCAGCGCATTGCTACCGAACAGCCAGCCATAGTGCTGGGCCGGCACCCCATACAGCTCGATAAAGACGAAGGGCGAACCGGCGATATAGGCGAACATGCCGGCAACCGCCAAGCCACCGGTCAAGGCGTGACCGAGGAACGGCAGATCGCCGAACAGCCGTTTGTATTCGCCCAAGGCGCCGCGCAAGGGCGCCTTGGGCCCCTCGGTCGCCTGGGTTTCCGGCAGCCACAGCGCCACGGCCAACAGGCACAGCGCACTGAACAGGGTCAGGCAGACGAAGATCGACGGCCAGCCGAGGCTGCTCAACAGCAGGCCGCCGCCCAGCGGCGCGAGAATCGGCGCCAGCCCCATCACCAGCATCAGCTGCGAAAACACCTTGGCCGAGGCAATCGGATCACACAGGTCACGCACCACCGCCCGGGTCACCACCATGCCGGCACACCCGCCGAGGGCTTGAACGAAGCGCGCGACGATCAACCATTCCAGGCTCGGCGCCAGCGCACACGCCAGCGAGGCCAAAGTGAACAGCAGCACGCCGAACAGTAGTGGTCGGCGGCGACCGAAACGGTCGGCCAGCGGCCCATACATCAGCTGACCGATGGCCAAGCCGATGAAATAGGCGGCCAGCGACAGCTGCACATGCTCGACATCGGTGGCGAAGTCCTGCGCTATAGTCGGAAAAGCCGGCAAATAGAAGTCGATGGCCAGCGGGCCAAAGGCGCTCAGCGCACCGAGAATCAACAGAAGACGTAACGGCATGGGAGTCCACGGCGGAGTGAGGGGTAAGAGTGGGTTCAATACAGCACAGCGGAGGCCGGGTTAGCGGCCCGCCTCCGGCCAGCGAATCGAGCATGACAAGCGAAGGCCGCGTAACCTCGGTGATAACGCTGGGTTACGGCGCGCCACGTTCTGCGTTCAAGACCAACATCGACGCGCGCGCCTAACCCAGCCTACGACTCAAGCACCTCCGCAGACTTTCGGCCGTTGCTCAGTTTGGCCGCCAGCGACTCCACCAGCAGGTAGAACATCGGGATCAGGAAGATCGCCAGGAAGGTCGCCGCCAGCATGCCTCCGATCACCCCGGTGCCGATCGAATGGCGGCTGGCCGAGCCGGCGCCAGTGCTGATGACCAGCGGCACCACGCCGAGGATGAAGGCCAGCGAGGTCATGATGATCGGTCGAAAGCGCAGGCGCGAAGCCTCCAAGGCCGATTCGAAGATGCCCATGCCCTGCTTGCGACAGATCACCGCGAACTCGACGATCAGGATGGCGTTCTTCGACGCCAGCCCGATCAGGGTCAACAGGCCGACCTGAAAGTACACGTCGTTCTCGATACCGCGCAGCCACACCGCCAGAATCGCCCCGAACACCGCGAACGGCACGGCAGTGACCACCGCCATCGGCAGGGTCCAGCGTTCGTACTGGGCGGCGAGGATCAGAAACACCATGATCAGGCCGAAAATGAACGCGGTGCTGCCGGAACCCTGGGTGGCCTGTTCCTGGAAGGCCGAACCGGTCCAGCCGATGCTGTAGTCGCTGCCCAGGGTCTCATCGGCCACTTGTTGAATCGCCGCCAGGGCCTGACCGGAGCTGTAACCGGGCGCCGGGCCGCCGAGAATCTTCGCCGCCGGGTAGACGTTGAAACGCGCGTAACTGTCCGGACCGAGGATGCGCTCGACCTTGACCAGGCTGGACAAGGGCACCAGCTCGTTGCTGCTCGAACGCACATAGACCTGGGACAGGTCTTCCGGCTTGCGGCGGAACTCCGACTCAGACTGCAGGTTGACCTGGAAGGTACGTCCATACAGGCTGAAATCGTTGACGTAATAACTGCCGAAGGTTGCCTGCATGGCGGTGAACACATCGCTGATCGACACACCCAGGGCACGCGCCTTGGTGCGATCGAGATCGATGTAGTACTGCGGCACGTTGGCACTGAAAGTGGTGCGTACCCCGGCCAGTTCCGGCCGTTTGGCCGTGGCCTCGAGGAAATTCGTGACCCTGCTGGCCAGTTGCGCGGTACTGCCGCCACTGCGGTCCTGAATATAGCCCTCGAAACCGCCGGTGGTGCTCATGCCGGTGATCGGCGGCGGGTTGAAGGTCATCACCACGCCATCCTTCTGCGCCGCGCCCATGCCCATGAAGGTTTTCGTCAGGTTGCGCGCATCCAGCTCCGGGGTGGTGCGTTCGCTCCAGTCCTTCAGCGGCACGAACGATACCCCGGCGTTGCTGCGGGTGCCGAAGGTCAGCACGTCGAAGCCGGCGAAGGTCACCACATCCTCGACCCCCGGGTGATCCATCAGTTGCTGGGTGACCGCGCTGGTCAGTTTCTCGGTGCGAGTCAGCGAGGCCGCCGGCGGCAGAAAGTAGGCATTGATCACATAGCCCTGATCCTCGTCCGGCACCAGTGAGCTGGGCACCCGGCTGAACAGCAGCAGCATCAGAGCGATCATCACGCCGAACAGCAACAGACCGATCGCCGAGCGCTTGAGGAAGAAGCGCACACCAGCGGTGTAACCGCTGGTGAGACGGTCGAACAGGCGGTTGAAGGCGCGGAACGGTGCGGCCGGCTGCTGATGGCCCGGCTTGAGCAATACCGCGCACAGCGCCGGGCTCAGGGTCAGCGCGACTATCCCGGAGATCACCACCGACACGGCGATGGTGATCGCGAACTGCTTGTACATCTCACCCGCCAGGCCGCCGAGAAAGCCCACCGGTACGAACACCGCGCAGAGCACCAGGACGATGGCGACGATGGGCCCGGTGACCTCCTGCATGGCCTTGATGGTCGCCTCGCGCGGGCCGATCTTGTCTTCGTTCATCACCCGTTCGACGTTCTCGATCACCACGATGGCGTCGTCCACCACGATGCCGATCGCCAGCACCATGCCGAACAGGGTCAGCAGGTTGATCGAGAAACCCAGCAGGTACATGCCGGCGAACGTGCCGACCAGCGACACCGGAATGGCCAACAGCGGAATCAGCGTGGCGCGCCAGTTCTGCAGGAAGACGAACACCACCAGCACCACCAGCACCAGGGCCTCGAAGAAGGTGTGGATCACCTCCTCGATGGAGACCTTGACGAACTTGGTGGTGTCGTAGGGAATCTTGTAGGTGATGCCCTCGGGGAAGTTCTTCGACAGGCGCAGCAGCGTGCTGCGCACTGCTTCGGCAGTGTCCAGGGCGTTGGCCCCCGGTTGCAGGTAGATGCCGAAGGCGGCGTTCTGCTGGCCATTGAGCGAGGTCATCAGCGAGTAGTCCTGCGCGCCCAGTTCGATCCGCGCCACATCCTTCAACAACAGGCTGGCACCGGTCTCGTCGCTGCGCAGGATCACGCTCTCGAACTCTTGCGGATCGGTGAAGCGTCCCTGGGTGGTCACCGTGTAGGTGAAGTCCTGCTCCTGCTGCAACGGCTGCTGGCCGAAGCTGCCGGCGGCGAACTGCGAGTTCTGCTCGCGAATGGCGCTGACCACATCGGCCGGCGTCAGGTTGTACTGCGCCAGCTTGTCCGGGCGCAACCAGATACGCATGGAGTAGTCTTTCGAGCCGAACTGGCGGGCGTCACCGATCCCCGGCAGGCGCTTGAGCTCGTCGATCACGTTGATCAGCGCGTAGTTGCTGATATACACCGGATCGCGCGAGCCATCCGGGGAAAACAGGGTCACCACCTGGAGGATGTCCGAAGACTTCTTCTCCACCTTGACCCCTTGCCTGCGCACCTCTTCCGGCAGCTTGGCCAGGGCGGCCTGGACCCGGTTGTTGACGTCGATGGTGGCCTGATCGGGATCGGTACCAACCTGGAAGTACACCGACAGGCTCATGGCGTTGCCGCCGGAGTTGGACTGCTGGTAGATCATCCCCTCGACGCCGTTGATCGACTGCTCCAACGGCGCCGCCACGGTTTCGGCGATCACCTGGGCACTGGCCCCGGAATAGCCGGCGCTGACCGACACCTGCGGCGGCAGAATCTGCGGGTATTGGGCAATCGGCAGCGCGCGCATGGCCATCAGGCCAGCGAGCACGATGACAATGGAGATAACTGCGGCAAACACCGGGCGGTCGATAAAGAAGCGTGAAAACACGGGGGACGCTCCTTAGGATTGCTTGGCGGATGGGGCGCCAGGCTCGGCGACCTTGACCGGCGTATCCGGGCGCACCTTGGGCAACCCCTCGACGATCACCCGGTCACCGGCGCCGATGCCGGACTCGATCACCCAGCGACCTTTGGCGGTGCGCCCGGTGCTGACCTGCCGCATGCGCGCGATACCCTGATCGTCGACCACATACACAAAGGTACCGCGCGGACCTTGTGCAACC
>JBFKAF010000024.1:0-16001 GCA_041621735.1 Pseudomonas sp. | reverse complement strand
CTCGATCATGCCGGTGTTGCACGCCTTCCAGAACAAGCTCGACCTGACCGCCTTCGAATTCTTCTCCGACAAGGCGCTGGCCAAGGTGCTGGCGCGCGGCGATGTGCCGGCGGCCTTCGATACCGAGTGCCCGTTCTACGCCCTGCTGGAGTTCGAGGCGACCACCGAGGAGGTGGCCGACGCCGCCCTGGCCACCTTCGAGCACTGCGTCGAGCAGGGCTGGGTGCTGGATGGCGTGATGAGCCAGAGCGAGCAGCAGCTGCAGAACCTGTGGAAGCTGCGCGAATACATCTCCGAGACCATCAGCCACTGGACCCCGTACAAGAACGACATCTCGGTCACAGTCTCCAAGGTGCCGGCCTTCCTGCACGGCATTGATGCCATCGTCGGCGAGCACTACCCGGACTTCGAAATCGTCTGGTTCGGCCACATCGGCGACGGCAACCTGCACCTGAACATCCTCAAGCCGGATGAGCTGAGCAAGGACGAGTTCTTCGCCAAGTGCGCCACGGTGAACAAATGGGTGTTCGAGATCGTGCAGAAATACAACGGTTCGATCTCCGCCGAACACGGCGTCGGCATGACCAAGCGCGACTACCTCGCTTACAGCCGCTCGGCGGCGGAAATCGGTTATATGAAGGCGATCAAGGCGGTGTTCGATCCGAACGGCATCATGAACCCTGGCAAGATTTTCCCCTGAAAGCTACTGCGCTCGGCCATGCGGCGTTGGCGGGGTCGGGAAAAATGCTCATTGGCACCAGCCAACTCCGCTTTTTCCCGACCCCGCCGCCTTGCCTGACCTTCGCTCGTGACGCTATCAAATGTGAATCTGATTTGGAGAAGCAGCGATGAGTTACCAGCACCAGTATGTCGACGGCACCCATATCCACTTTCCCCTGGGCAAGGTGGTGTGCATCGGGCGCAACTACGCCGAGCATGCCAAGGAGTTGAATAACCCGGTGCCGAGCGAGCCGCTGCTGTTCATCAAGGCCGGCAGCTGTGTGGCGCCGCTGGACGATGGTTTCAGCATTCCGGACGATCGCGGTGCGGTGCATTACGAGGCGGAGATCGCCGTGCTGATCGGCAAGCCGTTGTCGCGTACGCCGAATAGTGAAGAGGTGCTGGATGCCATCTCCGGCTTCGCCCCGGCCCTCGACCTGACCCTGCGCGATCTGCAGGCGCAGCTCAAGGAAAAAGGCTACCCCTGGGAGGTCGCCAAGTCCTTCGACGGCGCCTGCGTATTGGCCCCCTTCGTGCCGGGTGACGCGCTGGAAGACCTGAGCGACATCGGCATTCGCCTGAGCATCAACGGCGAGGTGCGCCAGGACGGCAACAGTCGCGACATGCTCAATCCGATCCTGCCGATGATCCAGCACATCTGCGGTCATTTCAGCCTGCAGCCGGGCGATGTGATCCTCACCGGCACGCCGGCCGGCGTCGGGCCGCTGCATAAAGGCGACGAACTGGTGTTAGAGTTGCTCGGTCACTGCCGCTTCGCCAGTCGCGTGCTGTGAGTCTGGAAGCGCCAGGAGGCGCTTCTTAACAATATTTGCCGGTAATCGGATCTTAATCGCTGACCTCTAGTCTGATGGCCATCGTTCTGCCGAGTAGTGTTCGATGTCTGCTGTCATTTTTCATCTGCCGCGCCTGCGTTGGCTGGCGCTGATCGTTCTGGTTGCGCTGCTGTCGGTGCTGGTTAACTACCAGCACTGGGATGATCGTGCTTATTACTGGCTCAAGGAGCAGCGCCTGAGCAGTGCCGATCAGCAGGCGAGCATCTGGTTGCCAGGTTATCGGGTGGTGGTCCAAGGCAGGCCGCTGCTCGGCCTGGAAGAGGATGAAACCTCCGGTCTGACCTACAACGCCGACACCGATACCTTATTCACCGTGACCGGTAAGCACCCGCAGCTGGTCGAGCTGTCGCTCGCCGGTGACGTGTTGCGGCGCATCACCCTCACGGGCTTCGCCGATCCCGAGGGGGTCGAGGTGCTCGCGGATGGCCAGTTGGCGATCATCGACGAACGTCGGCGCACGCTGACGGCCTTCAGTCTGGCCGCCGATGCGTTGAGCCTCGATGCGCGGGACTATCCATCCTTCGACCTGGGCTTTGCCGACGCGGGCAACAAGGGCTTCGAGGGTCTAGCCTGGGATTCGCGCCAGCAGCGCGTGCTGCTGGGCAAGGAGCGTGGCCCGCTGGGGCTGTTCAGCTTGCCGTTTCCCGGCGAGGACGGTGTGTCGAGTGGCCTGCAAGCCATGCCGGCTGGCAACTTGTTCGTCCGCGATATTTCCTCCCTGAGCTATGACGCGCGCACCGGGCACTCGTTGCTGCTGTCCGACGAGTCGCGCATGTTGCTTGAGCTGGATGGCAACGGTGAGCCGGTCAGCTTTATCAGCCTCAGCGCCGGCCTGCATGGCCTGCGCAGCAGCATCAAGCAGGGGGAAGGGGTGACCATGGATGCGGCGGGCAATATCTATATCGTCAGCGAGCCCAACCTGCTGTATGTGTTCAAGAAGAGCGCCGGTTAAGGCGGCGCTCGTAGCTCGCGTCGCGCCAGGCTCCGCTGGTTGAGTGGACCAGCACGCATGCGTCACACCGAAGCTACGGCTCTGATGGATATTTATAACCCGCCGACTAGAGCCCGGCCCCCGTACCGATGACCAGCCCGGACGGCTAGCTAGCAGGCCCGAGCCGGGCTCTGGCTGAGCCCCTGCGGCACGCCATCAGTCGTCGCGGGTCAGCACTTCCAGCAACTCGATCTCGAAGATCAGGTTCGAGTTGGGTTTGATATGCGCGCCGAACTGGCTTTCGCCATAGCCGAGACGGGACGGCACGAAGAGTTTGCGCTTGCCGCCGACCCGCATGCCCATCAGCCCCTGATCCCAGCCCTTGATCACCCGGCCGGTGCCAATCACGCACTGGAAGGGTTTGCCGCGATCATAGGAGGAGTCGAACTTGGTGCCGTCCTCGAGAAAGCCGCTGTACTGGGTGGTGATCAGGGCACCTTTGACCACTTCCTTACCGTCGCCCAACTGAAGGTCCTCTACCTGCAATTCGCTGCTCATGCCGTGTTCTCGCTCATTCGCTCGCCCAGACCGGGCTGTGCCCCACATGTTTTCGCAAAACCCCTACTGTCGCAAGCGTTCCGCCCCCTTGAGGGCGTCGTGACTCGGCCCACCTAGGCTGGTTTTCGCGCGCGTTTGGCAGCGGCGAGCTTGGGCTTGCCCGCCTTCCTCTTCTTCCAAGGAGCGCCACCACGCCCGGAAGGGCTCGCGGGGCCGCTGATGCTCAGGCGCAGACCGGCGCAGCGCTGCACCTGCTTGCTCATCCAGGCCGACTGCTTGGCGACGAACTCGTCCAGGCTCATCTCGCCGCTCTGCACCATGTCCAGCGCCTGCTCCCAAATGGCGGTGGTGCCGGGGTCGGCGATGGCGCGAGGCACGGCGTCGATCAGGCTGAAGGCGGCCGGCGTGGCCGCCAGCGCCTTGCCCTGCTTGAGCAGGTAGCCGCGATCCAGCAAGCCCTGGATGATCCCGGCGCGCGTGGCCTCGGTGCCGATGCCGGTGGTGTCCTTGAGTTTCTGCTTGAGCCGCGGATCGGCGACCAGCTTGGCGACGTTCTTCATCGCCTTGATCAGATCGCCCTCGGTGTAGGGCTTCGGCGGCTGGGTCCAGAGATCCTTGGGCGTCACCTGCGCGACCGCACAATCCTGCCCCTCGCGCAGCGCCGGCAGGGTTTGCGCCGTCGCCGCTTCGCCGTCTTTGCTCGGCGCCAGGGCTTGCGGCAAGGCGCGCTTCCAGCCGGGCTCGACGATTTGCTTGCCCACCGCACGTAGAGCCTGGCCGGCGCAGTCGAAGTCCGCCTGGGTGCGGTCGTACTCATGGTGGGGCAGGAACTGCGCCAGGTAGCGTGCGCGAATCAGGCTGTAGACCGCGCGCTGCTTGCCGACCAGCCGCTCGAGGGGCAGCGCGGCAGCCGTCGGGATGATGCCGTGGTGAGCGCTGACCTTGGCGTCGTTCCAGGCCCGCGAGCGGCGTTGCGGTTCGAGGTGTTGCCGCAGCTCGCACAGGCCAGGATCGGCCCGTTGCAAAGCCGACAGTATCGCCGGGGCCTCGCCGTGCTGGCTGAGCGGCAGGTAGCCGCAATCGCTGCGCGGATAGGTGATGAGTTTATGGGTCTCGTACAGCGCCTGGGCGATATCCAGGGTTTCCTGCGCGCCGAGGCCGAGCTTCTTGGAGCAGACTTCCTGCAAGGTGCCCAGGTCGAACGGCAAGGGCGCGGCCTCGCGCATGCGCTCGGTGCGCAGCCTGACCAGTCGGGCGCTGGCGGCGCTGCGCATGGCCGCCGCAGCCTGCTGCGCCAGTGCCTGGTTCAGGCAGCGGCCGTGTTCGTCGCAGGCGTCCTCCGCGGCGCGCCACTGGGCGCTGAACGCGATGCCGTCGCCGAGTAGCTGGACCTCGATGGCCCAGTAGGGAACGGGGACGAACTCGGCAATGCTGCGGTCGCGATCCACCACCAGGCGCAGGGTCGGCGTCTGCACGCGGCCCACCGGCAGTACGCCCTGATAGCCGGACTGACGCCCGAGCAGGGTGAACAGCCGACTCATGTTCATGCCGATCAGCCAGTCGGCGCGCGAGCGCCCCAGCGCCGCGTGATACAGGCTGAAGGTCTCGATGCCGGGCTTGAGCAGCCCCAGGGCCTTGCGGATCGAGGCATCGTCCAGGGCCGACAACCAGAGGCGCTGGATCGGTCCGCGGTAGCGGCAATGCTCCACCAGCTCGCGGGCGATCATCTCGCCCTCGCGGTCGGCGTCGGTGGCGATGACCAGCTCCCGGGCTTCGCCGAGCAGGCGTTTGACCACCTTGAACTGGCTGGCGGTCTTGGGTTTGACCAGCATCTTCCAGCGTTCCGGCACTATGGGCAGGTCGTCCAGCACCCAGCGTTTGTAGCGGGCGTCGTAGGCATCCGGCGGTGCGGTTTCCAACAGGTGGCCGATGCACCAGGTCACGGTCACATTGGCGCCGAGCCAGCAGCCGTCGCCACGCCGATTGGCCTGGAGCACTTTGGCGATGTCCTTGGCCTGGGAGGGTTTTTCACACAAAAAGAGCCGCATGGCTGCCATCACTCATGGTCGCGATGGCGCAAAGCATGTGCACTCGTGGCCGTTCAGGCAAGCTTTATCTGTATATCCATACAGCTTTAAATTACCGAGACCCCAGCCCCGAGCGCGGGTCCGAAGCGACGGCGCTCTCCCACCCTGCCGTCAGCAAATCAAACCAAGCCGTGCATGCCACTCGCCGATGGACTCTTCGCGGTAGCCGCCGAGTTGCATGGCTGCCCCCCCTGGATAGCGGACAGAGTCCGCTATCCAGCCTAGTTCGCCGTCGGCAGCCCGATGCTCTGCTCAGCGAGATGCCCGGTTTTCACCCACAGCCTGCACCCTTGCGCGCCGGTGCTGGTCTGCAGCGATTCCCCGGCCGGCAGACGCAACCAGGAGTGCTTGACGAAGGTTTCGCCGCCGCTACTGAAGGTTCCCTGCAAGACCAGCACCTCAATCCCCCCTGCCACCGTCAGATCGATGCGCGACTCAGGTGCCCACAGCTCCAGACGCACCTCCTCCCGCGCATCCTGAAACAGCGGTATGAGTGCAACGCCTGGTCTGCCGGGGGCGGGTAGAAAAGACATGCGCCTCGTGTCGATCCGCACCTGGGTGCGGTCCTGCGGGGCGAACTGCCAGAGTTTGACGAAGATGGTGCAGCCCTCTGCCGAGCGGGGCACGTGCCGCGACGTAGGCGGGTTACGCACATAGGTGCCCGCCGGATAGTCGCCGTGCTCGTCCTGGAAGACGCCCTGCAACACCAGAAACTCCTCGCCACCGTCATGCACATGCGCAGAAAAGCTGCTGTTGGCCGCATAGCGCACGATAGAGGTGGCGCGCGCCACCTCCGCACCGATCCGGTCCAGCATGCGCCGCTGCACGCCGGGCATC
The DNA here is from genome assembly GCA_041621735.1 of Pseudomonas sp. Classification (GTDB taxonomy): domain Bacteria; phylum Pseudomonadota; class Gammaproteobacteria; order Pseudomonadales; family Pseudomonadaceae; genus Aquipseudomonas. The sequence continues at coordinate 10,014 of JBFKAF010000024.1, read as the reverse complement.
GGCGAGGGCGCCCAGGCCAGAGAGTCGCTGTGTACCACCGCCCGCAGGCTGAAGTCGGCGTTCAGTTGCATCTCTCTACTCCTGTTCAGTGGGCCTGGCGGCTACACACTGCTGCCAGGTACGCAGCGGCTGTAAGTCAGCGGGCACTTCGAGTTTGACGAAATCGACAAAGGCTAGACCTGCAAAGGCGGTGATCTCCACGACTGAGAATTTATCACCGGCAAGGTATGGCTGGTTCGCCAATACTGCAAACAGATCATCTGCCACGCCAAAGCCGCGCTGTGTTTCGGCCACCAAACACAAAGGGCCACCGCAGTGACCCTTTGTGTTTATGCAGACAGCGACCTAAGCCGTCGCGTGGACCTGCGACGGGTCGCGACGGCTGTCCGGGCCCTGCTGCTCGCGGATGCCGGTGGTTTCTTCCATGGCTTGCTGAATGGCCTTCTTGCGTCTGTGCTCGGCACGGCGGGCGAAGAACCAGATCATGAAAGTCATCAGCGACACCGACAACAGGATCAGACTGGCGATCGCGTTGATTTCCGGCTTCACGCCCAGACGCACGGCGGAGAACACCTCCATCGGCAGGGTGGTGGAACCGGGACCGGAAACGAAGCTGGCCAGCACCAGGTCGTCCAGCGACAGGGCGAAGGACATCATGCCGCCGGCCGCCAGGGACGGCGCGATCATCGGAATGGTGATCAGGAAGAACACCTTCAACGGTCTGGCGCCCAAATCCATGGCCGCCTCCTCGATGGACAGGTCCAGCTCACGCAGACGCGAGGACACCACCACCGACACATAGGCGGTACAGAAGGTGGTGTGGGCGATCCAAATGGTCAGGATGCCACGCTCGGCCGGCCAGCCGATCAGCTGGGCCATCGCCACGAACAGCAACAGCAGCGACAGACCGGTGATCACCTCGGGCATTACCAGCGGGGCGGTGACCAGCCCGCCGAACATGGTGCGGCCCTTGAAGCGGGTCACCCGGGTCAGCACGAAGGCCGCCAGGGTGCCCAGGATCACCGCGGCGACCGCCGTGTAAAGGGCGATCTCCAGGGAGCGCATCACCGCGTTCATCAGTTGGGTGTTGTCGAGCAGGCCGACGTACCACTTGACCGACCAACCGCCCCAGACCGTGACCAGACGGGAGCCGTTGAACGAGTAGATCACCAGGATCAGCATCGGCAGGTAGATGAACAGGAAACCCGCCCACAACATGAAGTTGGAGAAACTGAAGCGTTTCATGCGCGGCCCTCCATTTTTTTGGCCCGGCTCTGGGTTAGCAGCCGGTTGAACAGAATGCGGGGTGCCATGCGAGGGAACTTCATCATGCTCTGCCCTCCATCTCTTTGGCCTGGTTACGGTTGAACAGAATGATCGGGATGATCAGGATCGCCAGCATCACCACCGCCAGGGCGGAGGCCACCGGCCAGTCGCGGTTGTTGAAGAACTCTTGCCAGAGCACCTTGCCGATCATCAGGGTCTCCGGGCCACCGAGCAGCTCGGGAATCACGAACTCGCCGACCACCGGAATGAACACCAGCATGCAGCCGGCGATGATGCCGTTCTTCGACAGCGGCACGGTGATTTTCCAGAAGCTGTTGTAGGTGCTCGAGCCCAGGTCGGCTGCGGCCTCCAGCAGGCTCTGATCGTGCTTGACCAGGTTGGCGTAGAGCGGCAACACCATGAACGGCAGATACGAGTAGACGATACCGATATACACCGCGACGTTGGTGTTGAGGATGCGGATCGGATCGTCGATCAAACCGATGTTGAGCAGGAAGCTGTTGAGCAGGCCGTTGCTGCTGAGGATGCCCATCCAGGCATACACGCGGATCAGGATCGCCGTCCAGGTCGGCATCATGATCAGCAGCAGGAACACCGTCTGCATCTCCTTATCGGCACGGGCGATGGCATAGGCCATCGGATAACCGATCAGCAAACACAGCAGGGTGCTGAAGAAGGCCATCTGCAACGAACCGAGGTAGGCGGCCAGGTACAGGTCGTCTTCGCTGAGGAAGATGTAGTTGCTCAGGTTGATGACAATCGACAGCTGCTGTTCCGCCCAGTTGTAGATCTCGGTATAGGGCGGAATGGCCACGTCGGCTTCGGCGAAGCTGATCTTCAAGACGATGATGAAGGGCAGCAGGAAGAACATGAACAGCCAAACGAACGGCACACCGATGACGAAGTGTCTGCCTTTTGGCATCCGGCGACTGATGCTTCGGGAAATATTCATGAGCGCAACGCCACCCCGCTATCGTCCTCCCACCAGACATAGACTTCATCGTCCCAGGTCGGCCGCGCGCCACGGCGCTCGGCGTTGGCGACGAAGGACTGGACGATCTTGCCGCTCGGCAACTCGACGTGGAACACCGAATGGCCGCCCAGGTAGGCGATGTCGTGCACGGTGCCGCGCGACCAGTTGTGCTCGCAGTCGGGCTTCTGGGTGGTGACCAGCAGCTTCTCCGGGCGAATCGCGTAGGTGATGCTCTTGTCCTGCACCGAGGTGCTGACGCCGTGGCCGACGAAGATGTTGCGCTCCAGGTCCGGGCTGTCGATCAGCGCATGGCCTTCGGCGTCTTCCACCACCTGGCCTTCGAACAGGTTGACGCTGCCGACGAACTCGCAGACCAGGCGGCTGGTCGGCGTCTCGTAAATATCCACCGGGCTGCCGATCTGGGCGATCCAGCCCTGGTGCATGATGGCCACGCGTTGGGCCATGGTCATGGCCTCTTCCTGATCGTGGGTCACCATCACGCAGGTCACGCCGACCCGCTCGATGATCTCCACCAGTTCCAGCTGCATCTGCGAGCGCAGCTTCTTGTCCAGCGCGCCCATCGGCTCGTCGAGCAGCAGCAGCTTGGGGCTCTTGGCCAGCGAGCGGGCCAGGGCCACGCGCTGACGCTGGCCGCCGGACAGCTGGTGCGGTTTGCGCCTGGCGTACTCGGTCATCTGCACCAGCTTGAGCATTTCCTCGACGCGGGCGTCGATCTCGGCCCTGGGCATCTTGTCCTGCTTGAGGCCGAAGGCGATGTTGTCGGCCACGCTCATGTGCGGGAACAGGGCGTAGGACTGGAACATCATGTTGATCGGCCGCTCGTACGGCGGTATATCGGTGATGTCCACGCCGTCGAGGAAGATGCGCCCGTCGGTAGGCCGTTCGAAGCCGGCGAGCATGCGCAGCAGGGTGGATTTACCCGAGCCCGAGCCACCGAGCAGGGCGAAGATCTCGCCCTTGTTGATGGTCAGGGAGACATCATCGACGGCGACCGCTTCGTCGAACTTCTTCGTCACCCGTTCGATCTTGACCAACACCTCTTTGGGTTGCTGGTCTCCCTCGAGAACCTTTTTATAGGTACTGGAAGCAACTGACATTACCAAAACTCCCGCAAAAATTGCGTCCGACCCCGGCGGTCAGACGTTTGAAATTACCGGCCTGATTTGACCTTGGTCCAGCTACGGGTCATTAGCCGCTGTACTTTCTTCGGCAACTCCGCCGAGATAAACAACTTGTCCAATACGCTTTGCGGCGGGTACACCGCCTCGTCGTTGCGTACGTCCTGATCCATCAACTCACCGGCTTTGGGGTTGGGATTGGCGTAGCCGACGTAATCGCTGACCCCGGCGATAACCGCCGGCTCCAGTAGATAATTGATGAAGGCGTGAGCTTCCTTGACGTTCGCCGCGTCGGCCGGAACGGCGAGCATGTCGAACCACAGGTTGGCCCCCTCTTTGGGAATCACGTAGGTGATCTCCACGCCTTTACCGGCCTCTTCGGCACGGGCGGCCGCTTGCAGCATGTCGCCGGAGAAACCGGCCGCCACGCAGATATTGCCGTTGGCCAGGTCGCCGATGTACTTGGACGAATGGAAGTAGGTGACGTATGGGCGCACGGCCAGCAGCTTGGCTTCTGCCTGGGCATAGTCAGCCGGATTTTTGCTGTTCGGGTCGAGCCCCAGATAGTTGAGCACCGCCGGAATCATCTCGTCGCCGGAATCGAGGAAGCTCACCCCGCAGCTGGCGAGCTTCTCCATGTTCTGCGGCTCGAACAGCACCGCCCAGGAGTCGATCTTGTCGACGCCAAGCGCTGCCTTGACCTTCTCGACGTTGTAGCCGATGCCGTTGGTGCCCCACAGGTAAGGCACGGCATATTGATTGCCCGGGTCGTTGACCTGCAGCTGCTTGAGCAGGGCCGGGTCGAGATTGTCCCAGTTCGGCAACTGGGCGCGGTCGAGCTTCTGGAAGGCACCGGCCTTGATCTGCTTGCCGAGGAAATGGTTGGAAGGCACCACCACGTCATAGCCGGAACGCCCGGCGAGTAGTTTGCCTTCGAGGGTTTCGTTGGAATCGAACACGTCGTAGAGCGGTTTGATACCCGTCGCCTGCTGGAACTCGGCGAGGGTGTTTTCACCGATGTAATCGCTCCAGTTGTAGATATGTACGGTCGATTCGGCCTGGGCAGTGGTCGCCAGGCCCAGCGCCAGGGTACTGGCGGCCAGGGTTGTAACGAAGGGAGTACGCATGCGTGAATCCTCTTTTATCGGGCAGCCCCGAAGGGTCGGCTCTCTATCGGAAAAGTCTTTCTCTGCTCAGCGCGCCGCGACCAGCCACCCCGGACGACACGGCAGTGCCGCGCTCCGCAGCCATGGCACAGAGGGTCGTGACTCGCTGAATGGCGCGCACACTGAGGCGGCCAGAAGAGCTGTACAACGCATGCAAACTTCCTTCTTATTGTTTGGGTTTCTGGCGGATCATCCCGCCAGAAACGGGGTACTACTTGGGACGGTCGGACTTAACGACCCGACTTCACCTTGGTCCAGCTACGCGTCATCGCGCGCTGCACTTTTGGGCTCAGCTCGGTGAAGGTGTAGAGCTTCTTCGAAGCTTCTTCGGTCGGGTAGATGCCCGGGTTGTTGCGAATTTCCTCTGACACCAACGCCGTGGCGGCGCTGTTACCGTTGGGATAGGCCACGTAGTCGGAGATCGGCGCGATCACTTCCGGGGTGAGGATGTAGTTGAGGAAGGTATAGGCCGCCTCGGTGTTCTTGGCATCGGCCGGGATGGCCATCATGTCGAAGAAGGTGGCGGCACCTTCTTTCGGAATGGCGTAGGCGACCGGTACGTCGTTCTTCGCTTCCTCGGCGCGGGCCTGAGCCTGGAACACGTCGCCGGACCAGCCGACCGCTACGCAGATATTGCCGTTGGCCAGGTCGGAGATGTACTTGGAGGAATGGAAGTAGGTGATGTGCGGACGCACTTGCAGCAGCAGCTCCTCGGCCGCCTTCACGTCTGCCGGGCTTTTCGCGATCGGGTCCTTACCCAGGTAATGCAGCGCCGCGGCGTAGATTTCCTCAGGCGCATCGAGCATGGCGACGCCACAGGCCTTCAGCTTCTGCATGTTCTCTGGCTTGAACACCGCGTCCCAGGAATCGATTTTGTCCACGCCCAGTGCGGCCTTGACCTTGGCCGGGTTGTAGCCGATACCGGTGGTGCCCCACAGGTAGGGGAACGCGTACTGGTTGCCCGGGTCGGCGGCTTCCAGGGCCTTCATCAGATCAGGGTTGAGGTTTTTCCAGTTGGGCAACTTGGACTTGTCGAGTTTCTGGAACACGCCGGCCTTGATCTGCTTGGCGAGGAACTGGTTGGACGGCACCACCACGTCGTAGCCCGAGCCGCCGGAGAGCAGCTTGGCTTCCAGGGTCTCGTTGCTGTCGAAGACGTCGTAGACCACCTTGATGCCGGTTTCCTTCTGGAAGTTATCCAGGGTGTCCTCGGCGATGTAGTCGGACCAGTTGTACACGTGTAGCACTTTATCCTCGGCCTGCGCGGCACCCGCTACAGCGCCCACCAAGGACAACGCGAGAAGGGTTTTGCCGAATGTTTTCATGCGTGCAGCTCCTGTTGTTGTAAAAGTTTTCCGCAAGATGGCGCAGCCCAGCTGCACCACCCTCCGGTGAGCCTGGCCAACGCACTGATGCAGTCTGGCAAGGTCATGCGACTCTTTACAACTTTCAGACATAACAAACCGAAAGCCATAAAGCGCTCTGCTTTACCCGCGCAGCGCCTCAGCGGTCAGGTCCAGGCATTTGCGGGCCTTTGCCACCAGCTCATCGATCTCCGCCTTGCTGATTACCAGCGGCGGCGAAATGATCATGGTGTCGCCCACCGCGCGCATGATCAGACCGTTGTCGAAGCAGTGACCGCGACAGATCATGCCCACCGCCGCCTCGCTCGGATAACGCTCGCGGGTCGCTTTATTCTTCACCAGCTCAATGGCGCCGAGCATCCCCACGCCGCGCACTTCACCTACCAGCGGATGGTCTGCCAGCTCACGCAGACGCTTTTGCAAGTAAGGTGCCGTTTCCGCCTTGACCCGCTCGACAATTTTCTCGTCGCGCAGAATGCGAATGTTTTCCAGGGCCACCGCCGCCGCCACCGGGTGCCCGGAGTAGGTGAAGCCGTGGTTGAAGTCGCCGCCCTGGTTGAGCACTTCGACGATCTCGTCGCGCACGATCAACCCACCCATGGGCACGTAACCGGAGGTCAGGCCCTTGGCGATGGTCATCATGTCCGGCGTGAGGCCGTAGAAGTGGCTGCCGAACCATTCGCCGGTGCGGCCGAAGCCACAGATCACTTCGTCGGCGACAAACAGAATGTCGTACTTGGCAAGAATCTCGCGGATGCGCGGCCAGTAGCTGTCCGGCGGTACTATCACCCCGCCGGCGCCCTGAATCGGCTCGGCGATAAAGGCGCCGATATTGTCCTCGCCCACTTCGAGAATCTTCTGCTCCAGCTGATCGGCAGCCCAGATGCCGAACTCGTCCGGTGTCATCTCGCCACCTTCCCCGAACCAGTAAGGCTGCGGGATATGCACGATGCCCGGGATCGGCAAATCGCCCTGTTCGTGCATGAACTTCATGCCGCCCAGGCTGGCGCCGGCCACGGTGGAGCCGTGATAGCCATTGATCCGGCTGATGATCACCTTCTTGTTCGGCTGACCCTTGACCGCCCAGTAGTGGCGCACCATGCGCAGCATGGTGTCGTTACCCTCCGAGCCGGAACCGGTGAAGAACACATGATTCATGCCGGCCGGGGCGACCTCGGCAATCACCTTGGCCAGCTCCAGCACCGGCGGGTGGGCGGTCATGAAGAAGGTGTTGTAGAACGGCAACTGCTGCATCTGCTTATAGGCCGCATCCGCCAGCTCCTTGCGCCCATAACCCACGGCCATGCACCACAGCCCGGCCATGCCGTCGAGGATCTTGTTGCCCTCGCTGTCCCACAGGTACACACCCTCGGCGTTGGTGATGATCCGCGGACCGACTTCCGCCAGCTGCTTGTAATCGCTGAAGGGCGCCAGGTGATGCTCGCGGCTCATGGCCTGCCACTCGCGGGTTTTCGGGTTGCTAGTCATATCCACCTCAGAATCTGTGCATTTACCGGGGGCCGACGGATCACGCGACGGCCCCCGTTCGATCAAACCGACAACAGCAGGAACTCGCGCTCCCAGGAACTGATCACCCGCTTGTAGTTTTCGTGCTCGGCGCGCTTCACCGCGACGTAGCCGCTGACGAACTTGCGGCCCAGGTATTCCTCCAGGGTCGCACAGGTTTCCATGCGCTCCAGCGCGGCTTCCAGGGTCAGCGGCAGGCGCAGGTTGCGCCGCTCATAACCACGGCCAACCACCGGGGCACTCGGCTCGATCCGTTCGACCATGCCGATGTAGCCGCACAGCAAGCTGGCGGCCAAAGCCAGGTAGGGGTTGGCGTCGGCACCGGCCAGACGGTTCTCGACCCGACGGCTCTGCGGCGTAGCATCCGGCACGCGCAAACCGACGGTGCGATTCTCCTCGCCCCACTCGACGTTGACCGGTGCCGAGGTATCCGGCAGGAAGCGGCGGAACGAGTTCACGTTGGGGGCGAACAGCGGCAGAATCTCGGGGATGAACTTCTGCAAGCCGCCGATGTGGTGGAGAAACAGTTCGCTCATCGAGCCATCGTCGTTGGAGAAGATGTTCTTACCGGTCTTCTTGTCGATGATGCTCTGGTGCAGGTGCATGGCACTGCCCGGCTGATCGGTGATCGGCTTGGCCATAAAGGTCGCCGCCACGTCGTGCTTCAGCGCGGCTTCGCGCATGGTGCGCTTGAACACCAGCACCTGGTCGGCCAGCGACAGCGGGTCGCCGTGACGGAAGTTGATTTCCATCTGCGCCGGACCTTCCTCATGGATCAGCGTATCGAGATCCAGGCCCTGAATTTCGCACCAGTCGTACATGTCCTCGAACAGCGGATCGAATTCGTTGGCGGCATCGATGGAGAAGGACTGGCGGCCGGTTTCCGGACGGCCCGAGCGGCCGAGTGGCGCCTGCAACGGGAAGTCCGGGTCTTCGCAACGCTTGGTCAGGTAGAACTCCATTTCCGGCGCGACGATCGGCTGCCAGCCTTTGTCGGCGTAGAGGCCGAGGACCTTCTTGAGGATGTTGCGCGGCGACAACTCGATCGGGTTGCCCTGCTTGTCATAGGTGTCGTGGATCACCTGGGCGGTCGGCTCGATGGCCCAGGGCACCAGGAATACCGCGTTCTCGTCCGGGCGGCAGACCATATCGATATCGGCCGGGTCGAGCAGGTCGTAATAGATGTCGTCCTCGACGTAATCGCCGGTGACGGTTTGCAGCAACACGCTCTCGGGAAGGCGCATGCCCTTCTCGTCGAGAAACTTGTTGGTCGGCGAGATCTTGCCACGGGCGATGCCGGTAAGATCGCTGACCAGGCATTCAACTTCGGTGATTTTGCGTTCTTTCAGCCAGCTGGAGAGCTGGTCTAATTTGGTGCTCATAGAGACCTCAGGGTTTATAGAAGCCGACTTATGTATAGCCGGTTCAGCGTTGCCCCGCCCTCTTCCTGCAAGCCTCACCAAAGGCCTGGAAGATGGCGAGATAATTCGGATTGGATCGAACCTGCCACTCGGGATGCCATTGCACCCCCAGGGCGAAGCTTGAGGCGCCTTCGACGGAGAAGGATTCGATCAATCCGTCAGGCGCCAGCGCCTCGACTCGAAGGCCCGGCGCCAGACGCTCAACGCCCTGACCATGAATGGAGTTGACGCTTATCTCGCTCGGCAAGCCAATCCTGGCGAGTACGCCACCTGGCTGTACCTGCAATGAGTGGCGGGGGGCATACTGCACCTCCAGCGGCTGGTTTTCCGGCTCGCGATGGTCCATGAAAGCGTCGAGTTCGTGCACCTTCTGGTGCAGGCTGCCACCAAAGGCCACGTTCATTTCCTGAAAGCCGCGACAAATACCCAGCACCGGGATGCCCGCGGCGATGGCGGCATTGATCAACGGCAAGCTGGTGCGATCGCGCTCAGGATCATGCTGGGTGCCCGGCGCGCTGGCCGGCCCACTATAATGATGGGGTTCGACGTTAGAGGGCGAACCGGTAAACAGCAGGCCGTGCAGATTATCGAGCAGGGTAGGCTGATCGAGCAGCTCGCCCAGCGCCGGGATGATCAACGGCAAGCCGCCAGCCCCGAGCACCACGGCCCGCACGTACTTATCGCCGGTTATATGGTGGGAGTGCAGACCGATCTGCTTGGTGCAGGCGGTAACGCCGATTAACGGCAGATGCGACATGAGACACCCGTTTTATTGCTGTTATGGGTTTGAAGCGAGCTTAGCCTTGTTCATTTTTTTTCACAATAGTCATGTAAAAAATTGAACACACCCTGCTGAGCACCGCGCAGGCCAAGGCCGCGAAGGGCTAAGCGCTGCCCTGAAACGCCCTAAAACTGGCCATGACGCCCTCTTAAAGAGCAGCTCAGGCGTCACTTGACAGCGCTTGGTGTTTAGGATTGACTCAACCTTGTGCATTTGCATGATTGATATTTTTAACAAAAAAGGTGTTGCATCATGTCGGTACCCCCGCGTGCCGTTCAGCTTAATGAAGCGAACGCGTTCCTTAAGGAACATCCTGAGGTCCAGTTCGTCGACCTTCTTATTGCAGATATGAATGG
>JBFKAF010000023.1:0-16075 GCA_041621735.1 Pseudomonas sp. | reverse complement strand
TTCTGCAGGGCGGCGTACAGCGGGTTGATCGCCGCGCCGGGAATGCCGAACGCCGTGTCAACGCCTTCGCGGCGCATCACCAGTACTGCAGCTTCGATTGCTCTCATTCTGGCCATTATCTTGTGCCTCTTTTGTTGTCAAATTGTATACAAAAATGCCTGGCATGGATTCTATTCAGCTCATGACTTGGAGGTCAACAATTTTTCGGCTGGTGAGCGTGCTTGCCGAAAAATCTTTAAAACGCCCGTTTGAGCTGAGCGGTGCGGCAGTACATGAAAGATGTCGCATTACATGTATACAAAGATACTAAGTATTGTATTTAACAGTTGAGTTTTTTGTTTCTGGTGGGATAGTGATTGCCAGCTTTTGATTGCCTGCGGGTGACGTCCTGTGTCGAAGACAGCGTTCCGTCAGGTGTTTCGTTCGACTTATCACTATTGAAGAAGGGCTACCTATGAGTACGTTGACTCTGCACACCGCGACCCGCATCAGTAACCGCGCCATGGCGGCTGGGCGGGAAATTTCCGCGGCGCCTCTGACCGTTGCGGTGCTGGATGCCGGCGGTCACCTGATCAGCCTGCAGCGTGAAGATGGCGCCAGCCTGCTGCGGCCACAGATCGCCATCGGCAAGGCCTGGGGCGCAGTGGCGCTGGGTAAGGGTTCGCGCTTGATCGCTGCCGATGCGCAGCAGCGCCCGGCGTTTATCGGGGCGGTGAATAACCTGGCTGACGGCAACCTGGTGCCGGCGCCGGGCGGTGTATTGATTCGCGATGAGCGGGGTGAGGTGATCGGCGCCATCGGCATCACCGGCGATACCTCGGACATCGACGAGCAGTGCGCGATTATCGCGGTGGAGTCGGTGGGCTTGCAGGCCGATGCGGGTATCGCGGGGTAGCGGAGTAGGGTGGGTTAGCGGCGCCGGTCCACTCACCGGCAACCGTGCGCGGACTCGGAGCGCTGCGTAACCCACCGTTTCACCGGATGTCGGCGATTCCGCCATCTCCGGTAACCAGCGCTGCCGGGTTATGCGGCCTTCGCTTGCCAGGTTGGATCTGCTTATCGAAGCAGGCCGCTAACCCAACCTACCCCGCCCTAGGGTTTGCGTGATCAGACGCTGCTGACCTGCTCCGAGGGGCTGACCACGCTTGCCTCGATCTCACAGCCCTTGATCACCAGGCGGATGATAGTCTGCGCGGCGGCCTCATAATCTTCGTCGCTGAGGCTGGCTTTGCCGGTGACAGTTGCGATCTGCCAGTCGAAGTCGGCATAGGTCTGGGTCGCAGCCCAGATGCTGAACATCAGGTGATGCGGGTCGACCTTGGCCATCAGGCCCTGGTCGATCCAGCGCTGGATGCAGGAAATGTTGTGCTTGGCCTGGGCGTTGAGTTGTTCGGCCTGCTCGCTGCTCAAGTGCGGCGCGCCGTGCATGATCTCGCTGGCGAACACCTTGGAGGCAGAGGGCAGTTCGCGCGAGATGCGGATCTTCGAACGGATATAGGCCTTGAGCACTTCGGCGGGATGGCCCGGCTGGTTGAACGGGGTGGAGGCGGCGAGCAACGGCTCGATGATGCTCTCGAGCACCTCGCGGTAGAGGTTTTCCTTCGACTTGAAGTAGTAGTAGACGTTGGGCTTAGGTAGACCGGCCTTGGCGGCGATGTCACTGGTCTTGGTCGCGGCAAAGCCCTTGTCGGCGAACTCTTCACTGGCCGCACGCAGGATCAGCTCTTTGTTACGTTCGCGAATACTGCTCATAAGCCCTGTCGATTTCCTTGTGGCGCCCGGCGCCGGGCGGCGGTCGGGCATGGTAGCACCGGCTCCGCGGGTGCCTCAAGCTGGCGGCCGGCGGGCCTGCTGGCAGTTTACCTGACTTTACGGTCAGGTTGCTGTATACAGAATTCTGTTTTTCTGTTTCTATCTGTGCCCATGCAGTCCATAACAAAAACGTCTCGGCTCCCTGAGCACCAGGAGACTCACTGTGCATAACTCTCAGCTGGTCGACCCCTTCGGTCGGCGCATCACTTACCTACGGTTGTCGGTCACCGACCGCTGCGACTTTCGCTGCACCTACTGCATGAGCGAGGACATGGTGTTCGCTCCGCGTGAGCAGATCCTCAGCCTGGAAGAGCTCTATGCCGTGGCCGACGCCTTCATCGGCCTTGGGGTCAAGCGCATCCGCATCACCGGCGGCGAGCCTTTGGTGCGCAAGAACCTGCTCAGCCTGCTGACCCGCCTCGGCGAGCGTCCCGAGCTGGAGGATCTGGCGATCACCAGTAATGGCTCGCAACTGGTCGAGCTGGCGCCGCAACTGCGCGCCGCTGGGGTCAAGCGCCTGAACATCAGTCTCGACTCCCTGCGACGTGAGCGCTTCGCGGCGTTGACTCGGCGCGACAAGCTTGACCAGGTGCTGGCCGGGATCGACGCGGCGCGTGCTGCCGGGTTTGCCAGGATCAAATTGAACAGCGTGGTACAGAAGGGGCGCAACGACGATGAAGTGCTCGATTTGGTCGAGTACGCCATGGATCGCGACCTGGATATCAGTTTCATCGAAGAAATGCCCCTGGGAAGCATCTCCAGCCATCAGCGCGAGCAGACCTTCTGCTCCAGTGACGAAGTGCGCCAGCGCATCGAACAGCGTCATCCCCTGATGCGCAGCGGCACGGTCACCGGCGGGCCGTCGCGCTATTGGCAGGTGGTCGGCAGTGATACCCGGGTCGGTTTCATTTCGCCGCACAGCCACAACTTCTGCGGCGACTGCAACCGCGTGCGAGTCACCGCGGAAGGCAAGTTGGTGTTATGCCTGGGGCATGACGGCGCGCTGGATCTGAAACGCCTGATGCGTGCTCACCCAGGTGATAGCTCGCGCTTGCGCGAGGCCCTGCAGCAGGCGTTGCAACTCAAACCCGAGCGTCATCACTTCGACGCCCGTGAGCAGGTGCAAGTCGTGCGCTTCATGAGCATGACCGGTGGTTGAACCGCCCGGTTAAACCCTGGCGGCCTGCAATGGCTCGCCATTCCACTGCTTTGTCGATCCAACACCAACCTGGAGGGTTATTGTGAAGCCCACACGCGTCTGCAGTTTGTTAGCCGTTCTGTTCGCCACTGGCGCCAGCGCCGAAAGCTATGTGATTGGCGTGGAAGACCTGGCATTTGCCCCGCATTACAGCATTGATGCACAAGGACAGTATCAGGGCTTTGCCCGTGAGTTGTTCGACTTGTTCGCCGCGCAAAGCGGCGTGCAGTTGAGTTACAAGGTGCTTTCGGTGGAGCGTCTGCTGCCGGCGCTGTTGCAGGGCGAGGTGGACTTCAAATACCCCGATAGCGGCAACTGGTCGCTGTCACGCAAGGCCGGGGTAAATCTGCACTACAGCCAAGCGGTGGTCAGTTATGTGGATGGCGTGCTGGTCGCCCCGCAGTATCAGGGCCACTCCATAGAGCGACTCAAACGTCTGACCATCGTCGATGGCTGGACGCCCCGAGGGTATCAGGAGCGCATCGATGCTCAGCAGATCCAGCTGGCTCACAGTGACGATCTGCGGCAGATGATCCGCCAAGTGCTGAAGAAAGAAACCGACGGCGTGTATTTCAATGTCGTGGTCGCCACCCACTATCTCGACAATATCCGTGCCCGCCCCGGTGCGCTGGTGTTCGACCCCAAGCTGCCGCATACCCAGGGCAGTTTTCATCTGTCCAGCCTCAAACACCCCGAGCTGATCCAGCGTTTCGATCGCTTTCTGGTTGAGCAGCAGGCTGCGGTGGATGCGCTGAAGAGCAAGTATCGAGTCGAGGCCAATCTTGGCTCCGAGTTCATGGGAATGGAGCAGTGGAAGGTGGATTTCCTCAAGCGGCAGAAGGCCAAGGTTGAGGGGAACTGACGGTTTTTCAGCGTGATGGCGTGAGCCCTGGCCGAGGCGTTGATGCGTATCGGGCCCTGTCGAGGGCATACTCTTGGCGCTCGCACTCGACAGGTGCATCACGACATTAGTTGCGCGTACTCAGTGGTGCTGCTGCGTGCTTTGCGGCGCAGTGCTTGCGCATCAGCAGGTAATGGAACAGTGCGCCGAGCATGGCACCGAAGATCCAGGAGTAACCGGACAAGTTGCTGAGGCCGGGCGCCCAGACCGAGGCGACGGAAAACACTGAGGCGATGGCGAAGGCAATCATGGCTTTGCGATTCCAGCCGCCAGCGTAATGGTAGACCGAGCCGGCTTCGGCCGAGAACAGATGCTGCAGGTTCAGATGCTGGCGGCGCACCAGGTAATAGTCCACCACGATGATCCCGTAGAGCGGCGCGAGCACCGCGCCCAGGGTGTCGACGAAGGCGGCAATGCCGACGTTGCTGATGAATGACACCCACAGTGCGCCGATGAAGAAGGCTATCGCCGCGGTGATGAAACCGCCGGTGCGCGCGCTTATATGAGCGGGGGCCAGGTTGGCGATGTCGTAGGCGGGCGGAATGAAGTTGGCGACCAGGTTGATGCCGACTGTGGCCGCGAAGAAGGTCAGGGCGGCAATCACGGTCAGGGTCAGGTTATCCACCCGGGCGACGATATCGGTCGGATTGGTCAAGGTTTCACCGAATACCACTACCGTGCCGGCGGTGATGACCAAGGCAATCATCGAAAAGATCGCCAGGCTGACCGGCAGGCCGAGGAGGTTACCGAGGGTCATCTGCTTCTCGCTTTTCACGAAGCGCGCGAAGTCGCCGTAGTTGATCACCACTGCGGCGAAGTAGGCGACCATGGTGCCGACCACTGCAATGAAGGCGGCAATCGGGCCGCCGGCGTATTCGCCGGTGCCACGGAAAATGCTGCCCAGTTCGCTCAGCAGGCTGGGGCCGGCCTTGTACCAGATCATCAGCATCAGCGCGATCATCACCAGGTAAACCAGCGGGCCGGCCCAGTTGAGGAATTTGGTGATCCAGTCGATGCCGCGGATGAATAGGGCGACCTGAAAGACGCAGACGATCACATAGGAGAGCCAGCCGACTGCTGTCATGCCAAGGAAGGTGGCGCCCGTGCCGGTGGGGTTGCCCATTAACGAATTTATCAGCAGGGTGACGGCGGTGGAGGCGAAATAGGTCTGCACGCCGTACCAGAAAATCGCCACGATGCCGCGCACCACGGCGGGGAAGTTGGCGCCGCGGACGCCCATGCTGGCCCGAGCCATGACAGGGAAGGGAATGCCGTATTTGACGCTGGGTTTGCCGGTCAACTGCACCAGGCCCATGACGATGAAGCCGGCTAGGACGATTCCGGCCAATACGGCCCAGCCGTTCAGTCCATAGGAGATGAATAGGGTGGCGGCGAGGGTGTAGCCGAACAGGCTCTGGATGTCGTTGGACCAGACATTGAAGATCTCGAACCAGCCCCATTTGCGTTGCAAGGGCGGCAGGGGAGCCAAGTCGGCGTTATGCAACGAGGTGTCGATTTGCTTGATATGGAAGTCGTCGGTGGCCATGGACAGCTCCTGGAATCGTGTGTTGGCGAGCTTGAGGGGCTCGCCCAAGAGGCATTCATCACTCGAGTACATCCTCGCCGACTCGGGGTCGGTGAGGATGGGGCAGCAGGCGTTCTTTAAATCACAAGCTCTCAGCTGCGGAAGCGCTGACAGGCAGGCCAGTGGCGCATCAGCAGATAATAGCTGAGGCCTGCCGGGATCAGGCTTGCGTACCAGGAGATGGAGGAGAAGCTCAGGGCTACCACTGCGCCCAGCAGCGAGGCGATGATCGCCGCGTAGTTCACCCCGCGATACGGGCCGTTCTCGTCATACAGCTTGACGAGGTCGAGTGTGCGGCGGCGCAGGATGAAATAGTCCACAACCATTACGGCGAAGATTGGGCCGAGAAAGGCCGAATAGGTCTGTACGAATACTTGCAGTCCGGCGGAGGACTCCGGCTTGACCATTTCCCAGGGAAAGGTGCAGAAGGCCAGCAGGCCGACGATGATTGTGGCGGTGCGGAAGCGTAGTTTGAACACATCCATCAGGATGTAGGTAGGTGGCACTACGTTGTTGAGCACGTTGGTGGTCACCTGGGCGAAGGCGATAAATAGCAACGTGGCGACCAGCAGCGGGGTGTTGTCGACAGCGCTGGAGAATACCTGGATCGGGTCGGATGCGCCGGTCGCACCGGAGACCATCAGACCGATCAGGCCCATGAACAGGGTGCAGGGCAGAATCGACATGGCGTAGATGGTCGTCAGCAGGCTAGGGCGAGTGCCTTCTTCCAGTTCACGCGAGTAGTCGCTGACGTTGAGCATCATGGTGCTGTAGATGCCGAGAAAAAGCATGGTGGCCCCCCAGAATGGCAGGCCCCAGGTGCCCTCGATGTTCACCAGATTGGTGGTGATCTCGGCACCGTAGCGATTGATCACGCTGTAGAACATGTAGACCAGGGAGGCCAGGATAAAGGCGCTACCGATGTTTTCCAGCCACTTGATGCCCTGGAAGCCGAACATCGACAGGGCAATCTGGAGGAACTGGAACACGATGAAGTAGAACACCAGGTTGTCGAAGCCGAACAGGGTGCTGGATACCGCGTTCAAGGCTCCGGCACCGATCCAGCTCTGGAAACCGTACCAGACAATGGCGGGAACGGCCCTTACCAGTCCAGGGAAGCGCGTGCCTGCGAAGCCGAAGGCGCTACGTGCCTGGACCATGAACGGGATGCCGTACTTGTACCCGGCGGCACCATTGAAGGCCAGGGCTATACCGATGACAAAGCAGCTGATGGCGATGGCCAGCGACGCTTGCAGCAGGTTGAGCGTGCCAACGATGCTGGAGCCCATGGCGAATGTACCAATCGATACACAGCCGCCGAACCAGGCCAGCAGATAGGAAACCCGTCCCATGATGCGGTGCTTCTGTGGCGCCAGCGACTCTTCGCCTGCTGCCTTGGTCGTTTCGGGTTCTGCGTAAAGCATTGTCTGTGACGTTGCGTTTTCATTGTGCATGGTGTGAACCTCGGTGCAGGGATGCGCGCTGCTGTCCCCGTTATTGTTGTTGTGTGGTTACCTGAGTCCTTTGTTGTAAAGCGCCAAGCCTTCTCTGAGCAGCGCTGTGTTCGAGACTGTTCCTCCTGTTGTGACTGGGGCTGTATTAGTTGGCGCTGGAGAGGTGGTTGAATCGCCCGGTGAAGGTCTTTGCTCGCGGGAAGTCCAGGTCGCCGTGTTTGCTGGTGCCGAGGCCCAGGCTTACCAGTGACTCGGCCAGCTTCACCGCCGCGGTGACACCTTCGATGATTGGCAGCCCGACGGCATCGCGGATTTGTGCGGTCAGGTCGGCCATCCCGCCGCAGCCCAGAACGATGGCGCCGATGTTGTCTTCGGCCTTGGCCCTGAGGCACTCGTCGATGATCCGGTCAAGCGCCTGATCGCCGCTGCTTTCGAGGTCGAGCACGGGGATTTCGGCTGCCCTCACCCGGCGGCAGTGATGGGCAAAGCCATAGCTCTGCAGCAGGTGCTCGGCGATGATTCCGGTACGGCCCAGGGTGGTGACTATGGAGAAACGGGTGCTGATCAGCGTCGCCATATGAAAAGCCGCCTCGGCGATGCCGATCACGGGTGCACGGGTGAGTTCGCGGGCCGCCAGTAGGCCTGGGTCGCCAAAACAGGCCAGGATGTAAGCATCGGTTTGCTCAAGCTCCCCGGCGCGGACTTCTTCCAGGACGCCCACCGCGCTTATGACCTCATCGAAATGGCACTCGATCGACACCGGGCCACTGTGTGGGTTGCTCGCGATTATCTGCGTGCCTGACGCGGCAATTCGGCTGGCGGCCTCTCCGATTTTTCCGGTCATGCTGGCTGTGGTGTTGGGATTGATCACGCGAATTTTCATGGAGGGGCTCTCTGTTGCTGTTTGTGAACATAGTTGTACACAATAAAATCAGGTAATGAAATTATTTTTTGCATAATTGTCGCCAAATTTGGCTTTCAGGTCGTTGTTTTTGTTGACTTTTTGGTCAGGTTGCTGGGCGTAATTCGATTAAAAATATAATGTAATCATAAGTTTGTGCTCGTATTTTTGTGTTCTATATGCGCTACTTATTGTATCCATTGAGTGCTAGGCATGACGTTGCGACGGCTCTGTTGGAGGCTGCTGCGTCGAGGTCGCGGAGAACGGTGCTCACAACTAATGCGTTGTTTGGTCAGCAAACTCGGCGCTCGCTGTAAGGGGGGACTTCAATAATGCACGGGTAGGCCGGACGGCCGACTGCAGAGTGCTATATCTGGGAGGAAGGGGCGCAACGGGTCGAACAAAAAGGGGAATCACGTCAAGCGTGATTCCCCTTTTTTACTCGTCAGTGCCGCCGATCCGGCGCCGACTGGGCTCAGCTTGGTTGTATCAGAAGTGGTATTTCACCAGTGCTTGTACAGCAGTCTGATCGAAGCCGTCGGTGGAGCCGTCGATGGGCTTGATGCCGTATTTGTTGTGCCACATGTTCAGCTCGGTGCCGACATAGAGTTTGCGCTCTTCGCCGAACAGGGCCTTGCCGGCGTCCCACTTGACCTGGATCGAGGAACCGACCGAGGTCTGGGTGCCGGCCTCCTTGGACGGTGAGCGCCAGTCGACGTAGCCGTCGACCACGAAGCTCTGATCGCCGATGGCGAAGGGATAAGCGCCAGCCACGGTCAGTTGGGTGGCGTAGCCGTTGCCGGCGTCGCTGGCTCGGAAGTCGTGGTCGAAGAGGATGTGGTTATTGATCTTCACTCGGTACAGGTTGGTCTGCAGGAAGGCGAAGCCGGGTACGTCCCAATCGAAGCCCAGGCCATACAGGTAGTTCTCGGTGCCGGGGCCGCCGTTGCCTTTTTCGTATACGAAGGCTGCCAGAACGTCCTTCAGCGGGCCGACCGAGAGGCTTTGGCCGGTCAGCCAGCTGCCGCTGATCCGGGGATTAATCTCCATGTAGTAGAAGTGGTTTTTTTCTTTGGCGCTGAGGTTGCCGAAGTTGCTCCCGCGAAATTGCAGGTTATCGGCATCGATGTAGTCGTAGAAGGCAAAGATGTCGCCCCACTTCCAGCCGCTGGCATGTTCGAAGGTATAGGTGGTTTGCGAGCGCTGTTCTTCACCGTTGAAGTTAAGGCGCTGGAAGTTGCTGCCGTTGAGGTAGGTGAGGCTATTGTCTTGCCAGAACAACATATCGTCGGCGATGGCTTGTTGTCCGCCAAGCAGGCCGGCGGACAGGGCGAGGCAGTGAGACAGGTATTTCAGCTTCATCGGATCTTCCTTATTTTTTTGGACTTACTAAGGGGCATGACCCTGCAGCGAGCTGCGGGGGTACATAGGGGAAAGGGCTATGGTCGCTAAGGTGCTTGGCTCGGCCTAAGGGCCAGCTTGAGGATGATCGGCGCTGCAGCGTGCATGGCTCCGCGCTGAAGATCCTCTAGCGCGGTCTGTTGGACGGTCGCCGCGCCGAGGCAGAATGAAATGCTCGGGGTCAGCATGCTGAAACGCTGCAGAGCGGTTGCGCTGAGGGGCTGGATGCCGACGACGTTCGCCAATACAGCCTGCAAGGTGGCGAAAGTGACGGGACCAAGACCCGACAATCATCCAGCGAATAGATGAGATCGTGGCTGTCAGCGAGCGGAACTGTGTTGTCGGCTGTACTTGTCGTGGTCATCTCAGAGCCTGCCGGTTGTTTTTATACGGTCATGGGCTGGTGCGAGGCGTGCAGCGCGTCTATCTGATCGCCGCATAAAGCTGACTCGTTGGTCAGGATGGGCTGACTATACAATGTGTAGACATGATTAAAAACAATTTTTTAAAGGGTTGTGCACAATGATCTGTCGGTGCAGCTGCGCGCGTTGTTCGAAGGGGGAAGAACAACTCCAGGGGGAGCGTCCTGGCGGCGCTGTGCGGGGTAGGGCGTGCTGAGGTCTGTTGGCGGGAGCGCAGCTGTCGGTCGAGGCCGATCGAGGCGAATGGGCGAATGAAGCGAATGAAGCGAGTCAAGCTGGGCACTTGCCAGCGTCGCCACTATCGCGGCTGTAGCGATGCTAGCCGAGCAGCCTCTCGTCATAAAAAAGGGGACCACGCTAAGCGTGATCCCCTTTTTTGTCGGATGCCGTCTACCCGGCACCGTCCAGGTTTGGTTGGCTGTTGTTCCTTAGAAGTGGTACTTCACCAAGGCCTGGAAGGCGGCTTGATCGAAGCCGTGTCCCGAGCCGTCGATCGGTTTTGCACCGTAGCGGTTACGCCACATGTTCACTTCGGTGCCGGCGTAGAGTTTGCGGCTCTCGCCAAATAAGGCTTTGCCAGCATCCCATTTGACCTGAATCGAGGAGCCGACCGATGTCCGGGTATTGGACGTAGAGGTTCCCGCGCGCCAGTCGACGAAGCCGTCGACGACAAAATCCTGCTCGCCGATGGCGAAGGGGTAGGCGCCGGACACGGTCAGTTGATAGGTGTGGGCATTGTTGCTGCCGTGTGCACGGTCGAAGTACACGTTGTTGTTGACCTTCACGCGGTACAGGTTGGCGTTCAGGTAGGCGAAGCCTGGTACGTTCCAGGCCGTGCCGATGCCGTACAGGTAGTTCTCGGTGCCTGCACCGCCATCGCCCTTCTCATAGGTAAAGGCCGCGTACACATCCTTCAACGGGCCGGTGGAGAGCTGCTGCCCGCTCAGCCAGCTGAGGCTGATGCGTGGCGAGAGCTCCAGGTAATAGAAGTTCTCTTTTTCTTGGCCAAAGTCGTCGCGACGAGATTGCTTGTTGTCGGCGAGCACGTAGTCGGCAAAGCCAAACATGTCGCCCCAAGCCCAGCCGCTGGCATGTTCGAGGGTGAAGGTGGTTTGCGTTTTCTGTTGCTCGGCGTTGAACTGGCCCCGATTGAAATTTTCGCCGTAGAGGTAGGACAGGCTGTTGTTCTGCCACCGCAGCATGTCACCGGCGATGGCTTGCTGTCCGGCAAGCAGAGCGACTGACAGGACCAGGCAATGAGGCGTGTACTTGAGGTTCATTGGATTTCCTTATTTCTAGGAGCAGCGAGGTTGCTCCGTCCGCGCCGAAGCGCGGGGGAAGAGGGTTGGCTTAGCTGAGCTTGGCGGCAGGCTTGAGGTTCGGCACGAGCGCTTGAGTCTCATCGTCCTGCGGATTTTGCAGCACGCTGTGCAGGTGCGACTCGGGCTCGTAGTCGTCATCCTCCTGCTCCAGATCCTCTTCCGGCAAGAACACGTTGAGTAGGATGGCGCTCAGGGCTCCGATGGTGATCGGCGAGCCGAAGATGTTCTTCAGGAAGTCCGGCATCTGCGACAGGGCGGCCGGAACTGCGGCCACGCCGAGGCCGAGACCGAGGGAGATGGCCACGATCAGCACGTTGCGGCGATGCAAGCCGGCTTCGGCGAGAATCCGGATGCCGGCCACGGCAACGGTGCCGAACATGATCAGGGTGGCGCCGCCGAGAACGGGTTTGGGCATCAGTTGCAGCACCGCGCCGAGGGTCGGGAACAGGCCGAGAATGATGAAGATCGCGGCAATGTAGTAGCCGACGTGGCGGCTGGCGACGCCGGTGAGCTGAATCACCCCGTTGTTCTGGCTGAAGGTGGTCATCGGCAGGCTGTTGAACATCGCCGCCATCGCTGAGTTGCAGCCGTCGGCGAGCACCCCGGACTTGATCCGACGCAGATAGAGCGGGCCTTGGACCGGCTGCTTGGAGATGATCGAGTTGGCGGTCAGGTCGCCGGCGGTCTCCAGCGGGGTGATCAGGAAGATCACCGCGATCGGCACGAAGGCTAGCCAGTCGAAGCTGAAACCGAACTTGAACGGCACCGGCACGCTGATCAGTGGCACTTCGGCCATGTTGGCGAAATCGACCCGGCCGGTGTACCAGGCCACGGCGAAGCCCAGGGTGAGGCCGACGATCACCGCCGACAGGCGCACCACCTGCGATTTAAAACGGTTGAGTATGATGATGGTGGTCAAAACCAGTGCCGCCAGCCCCAGGTGATGCAGTGCACCGAGGTCCGGCGCGCCGAAGCCACCGGCAATGTCGGTCATCGCCACTTTGATCAGGGATAAGCCGATCAGGCAGATGATGGTGCCGGTAACCACGGGGGTGACTATCTTGCGCAGCTTGGTCATCACCTGGCTGAAGGCGATCTCGACGAAGGCCGCGCAGAAGCACACGCCAAACAGGGTCGAGAGAATCTCCTCGGGACTGCCGCCCCGTGATTTGACGATCATCCCGGCGCTGAGAATTGCGCTCAAGAAGGCGAAGCTGGTGCCTTGCAGGCACAGCAGTCCGGAGCCGATCGGGCCTATGCGCTTGGCCTGGACGAAGGTGCCGAGACCGGAGACGAACAGCGCCATGCTCACTAAATAAGGCACATAGGCGCCGAGGCCGAGCACGTTACCGACGATCAGGGTAGGAGTGATGATGCCGACGAAGCTTGCCAGTACGTGCTGCAGGGCGGCGAAGATGGCTGGAGCGAACGCAGGGCGGTCATCCAGCTGGTAAATCAGGTCGTTGTTGCCCGCGGACGGAGCCGCGGTATTCGGGTTGCTAGTCGTGGTCATGTCAGAGCCTGCCAGTTTTAATTATTCGGTCGTGGGCTTGAGCGAGGCTTCACGGCGCCTCTATCTGACCAATGCAGAGCTGTCTGATCGGTCAGAATAGTTCTGACTATAACAAGTTGATTTTAGGTTTGTGAACAACTGTTTTTTACATTGTGTACAAAATCCGCTGACCGGTTACCCTGTTTCGGCACCTATTGCTGATGCCGTGGTCGTGGCCGTAGGTGCTCAGTCTGTTTCGTCAGTTGTTCGAGTGCGCTGAGACAGAACCTAGCGTCAGGGTTTCGGTTGCAGATCGCGCGCCACGTGTTCGGCCAGACCCGCACCGGCTTCGCTCATGGTCAGGTAGGTGCGATCGGCGCCAGCATCCTGAATGCGCTGGGCGATGTCCTCATACAAGGCATGGGAAACGATCAAGCCGCGGAAGCCGTGTTCACGCAGTTTCTGGGTGGAGATGATTTTGGTTTCGGCGTCATTGAGCGCCAGGATGACGGCCTCGACTGCGGGCATCTCGAGCATCTGCCAGAGCATCTGATCCTCGCCATCGGCAAACAATACCCGGCGGCCGACCTTGGCACTGAACTCGATGACAACTGGATCTGAGTCCAGGCCGACCACTTCAAACCCCTTCTCCTGCAAGTAGTCATAGGCGGCGCGACCGGTACGGCCCATGCCCATTATCAGAATCTGCGAGTTGCCCACTGAAACCGGTTGCTCATCGGGGTGGCGGGTGTCGCGCTCCAGCGGGATCAAACGCTTGGCCAGCTTTTCGTAGAGTGGATGGGCGTGGCGGTTGAGGGGGGCCGAAATGACGAAAGACAAGGCCACGGTAATGGCCAGGGGGATTGTCCATTGCGGTAGAACCACGCTGGCTACGATCAGGCCGAATTCGCTGTAGTTGGTCAGGCTTGCGCTGCTGAGGAATGCGCTGCGGGCGCGCAGGCGGAATCTGAGGAAGAGGGAGAAAAACAGCAGGCCCTTGAGGGGCAGGAGAAGCGTCATCACGGCGGCAAAAGCCAGCGCGTCGGCACCCGGTAGGCCGCCAATGCCAATTTGCAGGAAAAAACCCACGAGGAAGATTTCCTTGATGCTCCACAGGGAGTTGGACAGTTCGATAGCCCGCTTGTGCTTGGCCAGCATGGCGCCGAAAGCCAGTGCGCCGAGTTCCGAACTGAGGCCGACCGATTCGAAACCGTAACCACCGACCGCCAGGGCCATCAGCAAGCCCAGCAGCACCATCAGTTCCTCGTGGCCGCTGGCATCGAGCAGGCGAAACAGTAGTGGCCGCAACAAGGGCAGGGTGAACACCAGCAAGGCCCACGGGGAGGGCACTGCACCGCTGGCCAGGCTCATCACCACCAGGGCGATCAGGTCCTGGATGATCAGCACGCCGATCGCGACCCGACCATGGAACGCGCGCAGTTCGCGTTTGCTTTCCAGCACCTTGGCCGCCAATACGGTGCTCGAAAAAGACAAGGCGATGGCCAGCAGTACACCCTGCTGCCAGGGCAAATCCAGAATCAACAGGATTGCCGGGAGGAGCAGCAGGCCGGAAATGACAAAATGCAGCAGACCGCCACCAATGACCTCGCGGCGGACCAGGTTACTCAGCTTGAGCTTGAGGCCGACGGTGAACATCAACAGGAGCACGCCGAGATGGGCAATATGCTCTAGCACCAGACTGTCGCGCGGACCAATGCCTATATGTGCGCCAAGCCCCGCTAGGGTGAAGCCTGCACCCAGGTAACCGACTAGCGGGGGTAAGCCCATAGAGCGTGCGGCCAGGCCCATGACGAATGCGACAGCAATCCAGGTGGCTTCGATCATTGGCAGTCCCTGTTGGCTTAAAGCTGGCAGTGTCAATTGTAGCGGGCGGGCTGGGTGGCGGCCTGAGCAATGCCATGATCGGCCTCAAGGCATTGCGTCTCGGCCCATTAGTGCGTTGCCTGAGCGTAGCCAATTACGCTCGATGGAAAGCAAAAGCCCGCCTGATGGCGGGCTGGTAACGCTGAGCGCTATTGTGTACAGCAGGGCTGGAAGGGGTTAGTCGAGTTTGGCGCCTTGGGCAATCCAGGCGCCGATAAGGTTGCGCTCGTCCTGGGTCATCTGGGTGATGTTGCCCAGCGGCATGACTTGCGAAGCCACTGCCTGGGCCTGGATCTTCGCGGCTTGCTGCTGGATCTGTTGCGGGGTGTCGAGTACCAAGCCTGCCGGCGCAGCACTGAACATCGGGCTGCTCGGTTGG
Organism: Pseudomonas sp.; assembly: GCA_041621735.1. Classification (GTDB taxonomy): domain Bacteria; phylum Pseudomonadota; class Gammaproteobacteria; order Pseudomonadales; family Pseudomonadaceae; genus Aquipseudomonas. Next base: position 1,324 of record JBFKAF010000023.1, on the reverse strand, counting down.
GCCGAATGGCACACGGTGCAACGCTCCTGGATCACGCTGTTGACCTGGGTGAAGTCCGTGCCGTTGGCGTTTGCAGGCGTCTCGGCTGGTGCCGGGGCCTGGGGTGCGTCGCTAGGCGTCGCCTCCATGGCGGCGGCCTCTTCCACTTTGGCCACCACGGCAGCCGGCTGGCTGGCCTGAGCGGCGACCGGGGTAGCGCTCGGAGCGGGGCGCATCGGGGCGGTGACGTAAGCCAGGCAGATCATGCCCAGGGCCGCGGCTGGCAAGGTCCAGGCAAACTTGTTGCTGTCGTGGCGGGTGTTGAAGTAATGGCGCACCAGCACTGCGAAGATCGCGATGCCCGCCAGGATCAGCCAGCTGTACTGGCTACCGTAGGTGCTCGGGAAGTGGTTGCTGATCATGATGAACAGCACCGGCAGGGTGAAATAGTTGTTGTGGCGCGAGCGCAGCAGGCCTTTGGCCGGCAGGCTTGGGTCAGGGGTGGTGTTGTCTTCGATGGCCTTAACCAGCGCGCGCTGGGCCGGCATGATGGTGAAGAACACGTTGCCGACCATGATGGTGCCGATGATCGCACCGACATGCAGGTAGGCGGCGCGGCCGCTGAAAATGAGGCTGAAACCATAGGCCGCCGCGATCAGCAGGACGAACAGCACCGCACCGAGCAGCGCCGGACGCTTACCCAGGGCCGAGTCGCACAGGAAGTGATACGCCACATAGCCGGCAACCAGCGAACCGAGGCCGATGGCGATGGCCACGGCGGGTGCCATGTCGCTACCGGGGGCGATCAGGTACAGGCTCGGGTTGAGGTAGTAGACCACCATCAACAGGGCGACGCCGGACATCCAGGTCCAATAGGCTTCCCACTTGAACCAATGCAGGTTGTCCGGCATTTTTGGTGGGGCCAGCTTGTATTTCTCCAGGTGGTAGATACCGCCGCCGTGGATCGCCCAGAGGTCGCCGGCCAGGCCGTCCCGTGGGTTCTTCCGGTTGAGGTTGTTCTCCAGCCAGACGAAATAGAAGGATGCGCCGATCCAGGCGATACCGGTGATCATGTGAACCCAGCGAATGCTCAGGTTCAGCCATTCAGTCAAATGTGCTTCCACAGTGTGTACCTCTTTCCAGTGCCGGCACGCCGGCTTCCTGGCCTTCTCTTATTGGTGGGGGTCGAGGAGCAGTTGCTCTGCCTCGGTAAAGAAATGCTCATCGCAGTTGTTACCAGAACCACTGCGATCAACCACCAGGAAGTCATCCCGCTTTTCGATCGTCAGCACCGGGTGGTGCCAGACGCCGCGATGGTAATTGATGCCCTGCCGACCGTTACTGC
>JBFKAF010000022.1:0-16116 GCA_041621735.1 Pseudomonas sp. | reverse complement strand
CCGCACGATTTACAGGGGCGCGACAGTTTGTGACGACCAAGCGGCGGTTTATGGCGTAATAGCGTCGCGCCCTACCGCCCTCAGCCCGCCGCGTCCGGCGCGTCATCGGCAGCCGGGGATTCAGGAGATGCCTCAACTGCCGGCGCACGCTCCAGACGCAGCGTGACCCGACGATTCTTCGCTCGATTGGCCTCGCCCCTATTCGGCACCAGCGGGTAGCGCTCGCCATGAAAGCGCAAGGTGATCTGCTCGGCCGGCACGCCATTGGCCATGAGGTACTCCATCACCGCCAACGCGCGACGCCGTGACAGGTCACGATTGGTCAGGCGGTTGCCGCTGTTGTCGGCGTGGCCGTCGAGCTGAATCCGGTTGACGCTGGGGTCGGCCTTGAGAAAGCTCAGAATGATGTCCAGCTTGGCCTGCGCCAGCGGATCCAAGTCCACGCCACCGCCAGGGAAGCCGACCTGGGCCTGGCGGATCTGATCGAAATTGACCGGCAGCAGTTTGGCCGTACAGGCGGTGTAATCGCTGTACGCCTTGTGAAACTTGACCGGCAGCAAGCGCACTTCCAGGTGGTCGCCACCCTGTGGAGTGCGATGGCGGATCAGCGGGCTGCGCCCCTCGAGCAAGCCGGTGAGCAGCCGCGCGGCTTGCTCCTGAGAACTGCTGAACGGCACCTCGCCCGTGCCGACTCTGACCACACCCAGGTTGATATCGCCGCGCCCCGGCTGCCAGGGCGCGGCAGCCGCCAGTAGCGTGGCAGAGCCGGCCCGCAGCCAGTGCTCGCGCGCCTGCAAGCGAAAGGTCGCCTGCTCGCCGGCACGCCGTACGAACTCGCCAACCCCGAAGCCGGTGATAGCTTGCGACAAACGGCACTCGAACTGATCGCCCTCGATCTGCCACTCGACCTTTTCCAGGCGGGTTTGAAAACTGATGCCCCAGGCCGGCAGGCATAGCGGCAGGCTGGCGATCAGGCTGAACAGGACGAAGCACGACTGGCGCACGGCAAGCTCCATAAGGAATAACGGCGTTACCTCGGGGTATCGGTGGCAAAGCAAATAACTTAAGTCCAGGCGAGGTCGACGTGCAGCGTCAAGGTGTATGTCCAGCGTGCTCTGCAGGGGCTTTTCCGGTAGCATTCCTGCACGTTTTGCCCGCCTGGAAACCTCCATGACCGACCGCCTGACCCTGCTGCGTCCCGACGACTGGCACATTCACCTGCGCGATGGCGCCGCGCTGCCGCGCACCGTCGCCGATGTCGCCCGCACCTTCGCCCGCGCCATCATCATGCCGAACCTGGTGCCGCCGGTGCGCAACGCCAGCGAAGCCGATGCCTATCGTCAACGCATCCTCGCCGCACGCCCGGCCGGCAGCCACTTCGAACCGCTGATGGTGCTCTACCTCACCGACTCGACCAGCGCCGACGATGTGCGCGCGGCCAAGGCCTCGGGCTTCGTCTACGCGGCCAAACTCTACCCGGCCGGCGCGACCACCAACTCCGACTCGGGGGTAACCAGCCTCGACAAGATCTTCCCGGTACTCGAAGTCATGGCCGAAGTTGGCTTGCCACTATTGGTACACGGTGAAGTAACACGCAGTGAAGTCGACGTGTTCGACCGCGAGAAATTCTTTATCGACGAACAACTGAGCCGCGTCGTCGAGCGCTTCCCCAGCTTGCGCGTGGTCCTGGAGCACATCACCACCCGCGACGCGGTGGAGTTCGTCAACGCGGCGTCGGCCAACGTCGGCGCAACCATCACCGCGCACCACCTGTTGTACAACCGCAATCACATGCTGGTGGGCGGCATTCGACCGCACTTCTACTGCCTGCCGATTCTCAAGCGCAACCTGCATCAGGAAGCCTTGCTCGATGCGGCCACCAGTGGCAGCAGCAAATTCTTCCTCGGCACCGACTCGGCGCCGCATGCCCAGCATGCCAAGGAAGCCGCCTGCGGCTGTGCCGGCTGCTACACCGCTTACGCCGCAATCGAGCTGTACGCCGAGGCCTTCGAGCAGCGTAATGCCCTGGACAAGCTGGAAGCCTTCGCCAGTAAGCACGGCCCGGATTTCTACGGCCTGCCGCGCAACAGCGAGACCATCACCCTGGTGCGCGAGGCCTGGACCGCGCCGGCCAGCCTGCCATTTGGCGAGCACGCCGTTGTACCACTGCGGGCCGGTGAAACACTGAACTGGCGCCTGCTGGAGGACAACGCGTGAGCGACGAACATTTCGACGACGAACGCGACGGCAGCAACAACGGCAACGGCTCGCGTCACCCCATGGCGGCACGCTTTCGCGGCTACCTGCCAGTAGTGGTGGATGTGGAAACCGGCGGTTTCAACTGCGCCACCGATGCCCTGCTGGAAATTGCCGCTACCACCATCGCCATGGACGAGCAGGGTTTTCTCTACCCTGACCACACGCACTTCTTCCGCGTAGAACCGTTCGAGGGCGCCAATATCGAACAGGCGGCGCTGGAGTTCACCGGCATCAAGCTCGACCACCCGCTGCGCATGGCGGTGAGCGAAGAGCACGCCCTGACGGAAATTTTTCGCGGCCTGCGCAAATCGCTGAAAGCCAATGGCTGCAAGCGCGCGATTCTGGTTGGGCATAACAGCAGCTTCGACCTCGGCTTCCTCAATGCCGCCGTCGCGCGGTGCGAGATCAAGCGCAATCCGTTCCACCCCTTCTCCAGCTTCGACACCGCCACCCTGGCAGGCCTCGCCTATGGCCAGACCGTACTGGCCAAAGCCTGCCAGGCCGCGGATATCGAATTCGACGGCCGCGAGGCGCACTCGGCGCGCTATGACACCGAAAAGACCGCCGAACTGTTCTGCGGCATCGTCAACCGCTGGAAAGAAATGGGCGGCTGGATGGACTTCGACGACTGATCCGGCTGGAGCGACCTGCACGCAAAAAAACCGGCCTAGGCCGGTTTTTTTGTGCAACGGGCGAGCCTTACAGGCTGGCAGCGTTCTCGGCCAGGTACTTGGCCACGCCTTCTGGCGAGGCGGTCATGCCCTTGTCGCCTTTCTTCCAGTTAGCCGGGCACACTTCGCCGTGCTCTTCGGTGAACTGCAGGGCGTCAACCAGACGCAGCAACTCGTCCATGTTACGGCCCAGCGGCAGGTCGTTGACAATCTGCGAACGCACAACACCGTTGGTATCGATCAGGAAGGCGCCACGGAACGCTACGCCGCCTTCGGACTCGACGTCGTAGGCCTTGCAGATGTCGTGGTTGATGTCGGCAGCCAGGGTGTATTTGACCTGGCCGATGCCACCCTTATCTACCGGGGTGTTACGCCAGGCGTTGTGGGTGAAATGGGAGTCGATGGACACGCCGATCACTTCGACGTTGCGTGCCTGGAACTCCGGAATGCGGTGATCCAGCGCGATCAGCTCGGACGGGCAGACGAAGGTGAAGTCCAGCGGGTAGAAGAACACCAGACCATATTTGCCTTTGATCGCCGAGGACAGGCTGAAGCTGTCGACGATTTCGCCGTTGCCCAGAACGGCCGCGACGTTGAAATCCGGGGCTTGCTTACCTACGAGTACACTCATTCGATATCTCCTTGAATATTGGGTGAGGTGCGAGCCGACTTAACCTTAAAGCTGCCGAGCGACAACTGGATGACACGGCCCGCACCGCCAGGGCCAACCATGATACACCTCGATTTTCAGCACCGCCCACCGCTTTTTCAGCCTCGCTCCACCAACTCCCCCTCGATTATTCACAACCGTTTATCCGCTCACGGCGGTTTTAAGCGGAGCATTCTCAATCGATCTTTGACACGCATTCTCATTAACATTAGTATCCGACTCAACCTACTCATCCATTGCGACGAGCCCCAACTTATGTACGTCTGTCTCTGCGAAGGTGTTACCGACCACCAGATCCGCGATGCGATCTATGAAGGTTGCTGCAGCTACCGTGATGTGCGGACGACCCTGGGAGTCGCCAGCCAGTGCGGTAAATGTGCGTGTCTGGCCAAGCAGGTCGTTCGCGAAACCTTGAGCGAAATGCAGAGCAGCCAGGTGGCCCTGGCCCACCCGGCCAGCTTTGTCGCCGCCTGATTTCAGCGCAATAAAAATGCCGGACCTGGGGTTCGGCTTTTTTATGCCCGAAATTCAGGGACTTAGGCCAAAAACGCAGAACTTAAACGTTCGTATTTATATTTATTTTTACTTAAATTTCAAATGCTTAGGTTTGACAGGTCGAGTTCACCGGGCCAGACTTCATAGTCACCTCCCCCACAAGGCAGACCTAGACATGAAAGGCGACAAGAAAGTCATCCAGCATCTGAACAAGATCCTCGGTAACGAGTTGGTCGCCATCAATCAGTACTTCCTGCACGCGCGGATGTACGAGGACTGGGGCCTGAAGAAGCTCGGCGAGCATGAGTACCACGAGTCCATCGACGAGATGAAGCATGCGGACAAGCTGATCAAGCGCATTCTCTTCCTCGAAGGCCTGCCCAACCTGCAAGACCTCGGCAAGATCCTGATCGGTGAAAACACCAAGGAAATGCTCGAGTGCGACCTGAAGATCGAGCACAAGGCCCACATTGACCTGAAAGCGGCAATTGCTTACTGCGAGAGCATCGGCGACTACGCCAGCCGTGAACTATTGGAAGAGATCCTCTGCTCGGAAGAAGACCACATCGACTGGCTGGAAACCCAGCTCAGCCTGATCGAAGCCGTCGGCCTGCAGAACTACCTGCAGTCGCAGATGGACGACTAAGCGCGCACAATCACTAGTGACAAAACGGGAGCCGATGGCTCCCGTTTCTGTTCATGAGCGCCTTAAATCACCGATCACCCATACCGGGCCCGCCAAGTGCGGCATTAGCAACCGCGCACTTATTCTCCGGGCACAAAAAACCCCGCGCGGAGGCGGGGCTTTCAACGAAAGAGCGACTTAGGCGCTGGCTTTCTCGACCGCGCTCTTGATCAGGGTTTGCAATTCGCCCTTCTCGAACATCTCGGCCATGATGTCGCTGCCACCGAGCAACTCACCACCGACCCACAGCTGAGGGAAGGTCGGCCAGTTGGCGTACTTCGGCAGGTTGGCGCGAATTTCCGGGTTTTGCAGGATGTCGACGTAGGCGAATTTTTCACCGCAGGCCATAACCACCTGCGCGGCTTTCGACGAGAAGCCACACTGCGGGGCATTCGGCGAGCCTTTCATGTACAGCAGAACGGTATTGTTGGCGATCTGCTCTTTGATGGTTTCGATGATATCCATGGGGCACCTCAGGGCTTAACTATTCGACTCAACTGGCCGACTCACGGATCGGCATGGTGGCGGCATTGTAGCGAAAAGCCGAGCGCAATGCTCGGCCTTAGCCCAACAGCTTATCCGTTTGCCAACAGTCAGACGCTAGGGCTCAAACCCATGCGGGCCAAAGCAAATGCAAGGGTAACCCGGGGCAAATCCGGGCTACCGCTCTCCCGGTTCAGGCCGCAGAAACCTCGACCGGCACACCATTCAGCGCGGCATTGCCGGACAGCGTATCGAGCTGGCGCTCGTCGGTCAGGTCGTTGGCGCTGGCACCCGGCTGGGCACTGGCAATAGCCAACTGCACCCCAGGCCGCGCATGGCCCCAGCCATGCGGCAAGCTGACCACGCCGGGCATCATCTCCTCGCTGGCGGCCACTGCCACCTCGATAGCCCCGACCCGCGACCGTACCTGCACCAATTGACCATCGCTCAGACCACGCTGGAGCAGGTCCTCCGGATTCATCAACAGCTGATGCCGCGGCTTGCCCTTCACCAGACGATGGTAGTTGTGCATCCAGGAGTTGTTGCTGCGTACATGACGACGGCCGATCAGCACCAGCTCGCCGGCCTTCGCCACGGGCTGCGCAGCAAAGCGCGGCAAATCGCTCAGGAGCAGGGCCGGGGCCGCCTGAACCTGCCGGCCAGGGGCGTTCAAACGCTCGATCAGATTCGGCTTAAGCGCACCCAGATCGATGCCATGGGGGTGTTCCAGCAGCGTGACCACGGACAGTTTCTGTTCGGACGCGTCACCATAGCGGCCCGCGCGCAGCCCCCTGTCGACTATTTGCGCCGGCGTCATGCTTGGCTTCAGCTCCACGCCGAGCTTGCCGGCGAAGGCCTCGGCCAGGCCGACGAAAATCTCCCAGTCGTGCAGGGTGCCGGCCGGTTTTTCCAACACCGGCTGATTGAAACGGGCGACGTTACGCACGGCGAAGCTGTTGAAGGTCAAGTCGTAGTGATCGTGCTCCAGCGGCCCGGTCGGCGGCAGGATCAGGTCGGCGTATCGGGTGGTCTCGTTGATATAGGGATCGATGCTGAGCATGAACTCCAACCCGTCCAGCGCCTGCTCCAGCTGACGTCCGTTGGGAGTCGAGAGCACGGGGTTGCCGGCGACCGTGATCAGCGCTCGGATCTGCCCCTGACCTGGCGTCAGTATTTCTTCGGCCAGGGCCGCCACCGGCAGCTCGCCGCCATATTCCGGCAGGTCGGAGACCCGGCTGCGCCAGCGGTCGAAGTGGGTACCGGAACTGGAAGAGGTCAGGTCGATGGCCGCCTCGGTGCACAGCACCCCGCCCTCGCGGTCGAGGTTGCCGGTGACCAGGTTGATCAGCTGGATCAACCAATGGCAGAGGGTACCGAAGGCCTGGGTAGACACCCCCATGCGGCCATAGCACACCGCCTTGTCGGCGACGGCAAAATCACGGGCCAGCTGGCGGATTTGCTCGGCCGGCACGCCACAACGCTCGGCCATGGCCTCGGCAGTAAAGCCGGCGATGGCTTGGCGCGCCTGGTCCATGCCGGCGACCGGCAGATGACTGGCGCGGGTCAGGTTTTCGTCGAACAGGGTATTCAGCAGACCGAATAACAACGCCGCATCCTGGCCCGGACGAACGGACAGATGCTGATCGGCGATAGCGGCCGTTTCGCTGCGCCGTGGATCGACCACCACCAGCTTGCCGCCGCGGGCCTTGATCGCCTTCAGGCGTTTCTCCACATCCGGCACGGTCATGATGCTGCCGTTGGAGGCCAGCGGATTGCCACCGAGAATCAGCATGAAGTCGGTGTGATCGATATCCGGAATCGGCAACATCATGCCGTGGCCGTACATCTGCAGGCTGACCAGGTGATGCGGCAGTTGATCCACCGAGGTGGCGGAAAAGCGGCTGCGGGTCTTGAGCAGACCGAGGAAGTAGTTGCTGTGGGTCGCCAAACCATAGTTATGCACGCTGGGGTTGCCATGGTAGGTGGCCACCGCGCTTTGTCCATGGCGCGTCTGGATATCGCTCAGGCGCTCGGCCACCAGGGCGAAGGCCTCGTCCCATTCGATCGCCTGCCAGTCGCCGCCGACTCGACGCATGGGTTGGCGCAGGCGGTCGGGGTCATTCTGGATATCTTGCAACGCCACCGCCTTGGGGCAGATATGGCCACGACTGAAGGTATCCTGGGCGTCGCCCTTGATCGAGCGGATCTGCGTGGTGCCGTCCGCCTGCACCTCGGTCTCGATGGTCAGGCCACAGATGGCTTCGCAGAGATGGCACGCACGGTGATGGAGGGTCTTGGTCATGGCCTAGCCTCATATTCTTGTTTGAGACGACCGCTCGGGTCGGTACAAACAAGAATATGGGGGCTGTAGGGAACGCGTGCCAGCAGTGTTCGCTTCATGAATCGACCGCCATCATGCCAGCCGATCCAGGCGTGCGGTCAGCAAATCCTTAGCGGATTACGGTCAGGCTGCCCGGCACAGCTACGCGACCATCTACCTGATGACCGGCATGAACCCGGCTTTCATTGCCAACCCGCTAGGCCACAGTGTACAAATGCTCCTTTCGACCTATGCGCGGTGGCTCAATTCCACGCCTACTTGGGCTGAGCTGCAGAGGTTGGGAAACCGGCCAATTGCTACAGAATTGGTACAGGCCAAATAGCACAACCCCTGCAAGCCGCGCAGTTAAAGCCCCATGGTGGAAAGCTGCGACATTTCCTTATAAGATCGCGCCTTCCCCCGTTTCGTCGCCCTGTGCGGCTCCTAGCCGCAGGTTCTGCCTTTCCCCTGTTAACCTGGCCGTTGAACCTGCGCTTCGTTGTGAAAAAGGTAGTTACCGATGAGCGCAAGACACTTTCTCTCGCTGATGGATTGCACACCCGCTGAGCTGGTGGGTCTGATCCGACGCGGCATTGAGCTAAAGGACTTGCGCAACCGCGGGGTGCTGTTCGAGCCGCTGAAAAATCGCGTGCTGGGAATGATCTTCGAGAAGGCCTCGACCCGCACCCGCCTGTCCTTCGAAGCCGGGATGATCCAGCTGGGCGGCCAGGCGATCTTCCTCTCGCCGCGCGACACCCAGCTCGGCCGCGGCGAGCCGGTTGCCGACTCTGCCATCGTCATGTCGCGCATGCTCGACGCGGTGATGATCCGCACCTACGCGCACAGCACCCTGACCGAATTTGCCGCCCACTCGCGGGTACCGGTGATCAACGGCCTGTCCGATGATCTGCACCCCTGCCAACTGCTGGCCGATATGCAGACCTACCTCGAACACCGCGGCAATATCGCGGGCAAGACCGTGGTCTGGGTCGGCGACGGCAACAACATGTGCAATTCCTATATAGAAGCGGCGTTGCAATTCGACTTCCAACTGCGCGTGGCCTGCCCAGAGGGCTACGAGCCGAATGCCGCGCTACTCGCCCAGGCTGGCGAGCGTGTACAAATATTCCGTGACCCACGCGAAGCCGTGGCGGGTGCGCACCTGGTCAGCACCGACGTCTGGGCCTCGATGGGCCAGGAAGAGGAAAGCGCCGAGCGCATGAGGCTGTTCAAGCCCTACCAGGTCAACCGCGCCCTGCTCGATGGCGCGGCCGAGGACGTTCTGTTCCTGCACTGCCTGCCGGCACACCGGGGCGAGGAAATCAGTGTCGACCTGCTCGACGACCCGCGTTCGGTGGCCTGGGATCAAGCGGAAAATCGCCTGCATGCGCAAAAGGCGCTGCTGGAGTTCTTGGTCGAGCCGGCGTACCACCACGCATGAGCCATCCACTGCTGCTGAACCTGCACGGCCTGAGCTGTGGCTACCATGAGCACAAAGTCGTGCAGAACCTCAATCTGCACCTGAATGCCGGCGACAACGGCGGCCTGCTCGGCCCGTCCGGTTGCGGCAAGACCACCACCCTGCGCGCCATCGCCGGCTTCGAACCGGTACTCGAAGGCGAAATTCAATTGGCCGACACGGTCATCTCGCGTGCCGGTTTCACCCTGGCGCCGGAGAAACGTCGAATCGGCATGGTGTTCCAGGATTACGCGCTGTTTCCGCACCTGAGCGTGGCCGAGAACATCGCCTTCGGCATCCGCAAGCAAGCCAACTGCGCACGCGTGACCGACGAGCTGCTGGAGCTGGTCAAACTCAGTCATCTGGGCAAACGCTACCCGCATGAACTGTCCGGCGGGCAGCAACAGCGCGTTGCCCTGGCCCGCGCCCTCGCCCCCGAGCCGCGTCTGCTGCTGCTCGACGAGCCATTTTCCAACCTCGATGGCGAGCTGCGCAGACGCCTGAGTCACGAGGTTCGCGACATTCTCAAGGCCCGCGGCACCAGCGCCATCCTGGTGACCCACGACCAGGAAGAAGCCTTCGCTGTCAGCGATCACGTCGGCGTGTTCAATGAGGGGCGACTCGAGCAGTGGGACACCCCCTACAACCTCTACCACGAGCCCTTGACGCCCTTCGTCGCCAGCTTTATCGGTCAGGGCTACTTCATTCGCGGCCTGCTGCTCAGCCCCGAATCCGTTCAGACCGAGCTGGGCTTGATTCGCGGCAACCGCGCCTATACCTGGCCGACCGGTAGCGCGGTGGACGTCCTGCTGCGCCCCGACGACATCGTCTATGCCCCGGACAGTGAGCAGAAAGCCCTGATCGTCGGCAAGACCTTCCTCGGCGCCGCCACCCTGTATCGCCTGCAACTGGCGACCGGCAGCCAGCTCGAATCGATCTTCCCCAGCCACGCCGACCACCAGCCAGGCGAGGAAGTCGGGATTCGCGTCGCCGCCGATCACCTGGTGGTGTTTCCCGTGCCCGGCAGCATTGCCGCGCACGTTAACCTGGCGGAGTCGGGCGTACGGCGTTACAGCAGCGCCAAGTGAGCGGATGGCCTAAGCGCAGCGCCGGCGCCGCGATGGGCAACCCGCGCTCGACCGCGATGCGGCTCCCTCAGTTCTCACCCAGCCATAACCGACCGCTGGCGACCAGCACGGCCTGGCCGGCGATGTTCACTCGCCCACCCTCCAGCCGACAGTGCAACTCGCCGCCGCGCGCCGAACACTGAGAGGCCAGCAACTCGCGCTTGCCCAGACGCTCCGCCCAGTAAGGCATCAAGCTGCAATGGGTCGAGCCGGTCACCGGGTCCTCGTTGATGCCGAGAGCCGGCGCGAAATAACGCGAGACGAAGTCATGCCGCTCGCCAGGCGCGGTGACTATCACCCCGAGCCCGGGCAGCTGCGCCAACGCAAGCAGGTCCGGTTGACAGGCGCGCACAGCCGCCTCGGATTCGAGTACGGCCATCAGCTCGCTGCCCTGCCGCGCCGCCAGTACCGGCTGGCCAAGGGCTCGCTGCAACGCGGGGCTGACCGGCACCTCGGTCGTCTGCTCTAGCGGAAAGTCCAGCACCAGACGATCCTGCTCACGGGTAACGCCAAGCGCACCGCTCTTGCAGGTGAAATCGAGGCGCTCGCCCGCTTCGCCGTACAGTTCGAACAACGCATGCGCACTGGCCAGGGTGGCATGGCCGCAGAGTGCGACTTCTGTGACTGGAGTGAACCAGCGAATATGCCAGGCGGCACCTTCGCGGACCAGAAAGGCGGTCTCGGCCTGATTGTGCTCCGCGGCGATCTGCTGCATCAGGCTATCGAGCAGCCACGCCTCGAGACGATAGACCACCGCCGGGTTGCCGCTGAACGGACGGTGGGTGAAGGCATCGATCTGGTGAAACTCGAGGTACATGGCCGCTCTCCTGATTGCCGATGCTTAGCAGCATGCCGCATACCGCCTGGCAGTGAGTGATACAGCCAGCCCGCGAGTGCGCGGTACAGCTGCACTGTCGCAATGCGCAACGAGCGAGCCTGGTGCACAAACTGATAGCAAAATGCTCTTAAAAACTAAATTACTCATAACAAATCAACAACTTGCAGACCTTGGCACGCCGCCTGCTAGGACCCGTCCCGGTCAGCACAACGGCGTGTCTGCCACTCAACCGACAACGACGTCACGGAACCCTGCTCCTCTTGGAGCCGCGGGCACTGTGGCGTTTTTTTTTGCGTTATTTGGCCTACAGGAAAGACCGTTATGAGCATAAGCAAACCGACACTGATGTCGCTGGCCGTTAGCGCCGCCCTCTTCAGCCACGCCGCCTTCGCCGCAGAAGACTTCAGCAACCTGTTCACCCAGGGTAAGGCCATCTTCGATGCACGCTACCGTTATGAGCATGTCGACCAGGACAACGCCCTCAAGCACGCCAACGCTCAGACCCTGCGTACCCGCGCCGGCTTTCAGAGTGGCAAGTGGTACGGCCTGTCCGCCCTGATCGAGGCCGACAACGTCAGCCGTATCGGCGACGCCGCCTACAACAGCACGCGCAACGGTCAGAGCCAATACTCGGTAGTCGCCGACCCGGACGGCAGCGAAGTCAACCAGGCCCTGCTGCGTTACGATCACGCTTACGGCAGCGCCGTCGTCGGTCGCCAGCGCATCAACCTGGACAACCAGCGCTTCGTCGGTGGCGTCGCCTGGCGGCAGAACGAGCAGACCTACGACGGCGCATTGGGCCAGCTCAAGCCGCTCGAAGGCCTGACCCTGACCTATGCCTATATCGACAATATCAACAGCATCTTCGGCCCCGACAATGGCCGCTTCGACACGCCCGGCAACCCAGCCAATATCGAGGGCCACAGCCATCTGCTGAACGCCCAGTACCAGGTCATGCCGGAACTGACCGCCACCGCCTACCAGTACCTGCTGGGCCTGGACAACCTGGCCGGCGGCAACCAGTCGAGCAAAACCACCGGCCTGCGCCTGAACGGCGCCGTAGCCGGAATCAGCTATGCCCTGGAATACGCTCAGCAAAAGGACCATACCGACAACCCACTGCAACTGGACAGCGACTATTACCTGGCCGAACTGGGTTACACCCTCAAGGGTGTGACCCTCAAAGGCGGCTATGAAGTGCTGGGGGGCGACAAGGGTCCGGGCAACCGTGCCTTCCAGACTCCGCTAGCCACCAAGCACGCGTTCCAGGGCTGGGCCGACATCTTCCTCGCCACCCCGGCAGACGGGGTCAAGGATGCCTACGTCGGCGCCACGCTACCGCTGCTCGGTGGCAGTCTGCAGGCGTGGTACCACGATTTCCGTGCCGAACGGGGCAGCAGCCAGTACGGCAAGGAAATCGACGTCGCCTATGGCCATCCGATTCCGGGCGTGAAAGGCCTGGTCGGCTTGCTCAAATACGCCAGCTACGATGCCGATGAATTCGCCGTCGACACCGACAAGCTGTGGTTGCAGCTGCAATACAGCTACTGACAACCCGAGCAGCCTGCCGGACGTAACGCTGCCCTACACGGATGATCGGGTCCGGCAGGCTCCTAGCCCCACAACGGGGCCTTAGCCGACGGCGCACGCTGCAATGTTGCGGTGCGCCCATGGAGATTCACATGCTCAGCCGTCTTGTCCCCACCCTGCTATTGGGCCTCAGCCTGCTCTGCCCTCCCGCCTGGGCAGGCATCAGCGACGCCGAGGCGATGAACCTGTCCGGCATGCAGCGCATGCTCAGCCAGCGCATCGCCAAAAGTTACCTGATGATCGGCGCCGAGGTACGCAGTGAGGTGGCTATCACCCAGCTCGACCAGAGCGTGGCACGCTTCGAGAGCAACTTCATCGCCCTCAGCGCATACGCCCCCACCCCAGACATCAGCGCCGCGCTGAAGAGCGCCAACGATACCTGGCAGGTCTACCGCGAACTGGCCTTGAGCCGCCCGAACCCTGAGCAGTCGCTGCGCCTGTTACAGCTCAGCGACCAGCTGTTGGCGCAGAGCGAGCAGGTTGTCCAACTGATCGAACGCCACACCGGCAGTCGCAGTGCGCACCTGGTCAACCTCAGCGGCCGCCAGCGCATGCTCAGTCAACGCATCGCCAAACTCTACCTCGCGGTGAGCTGGCGCCTGCCGACCGGTGGGCTGGAGGAGGAACTGTTGAAAGTCACCGAGGAGTTCGAGGTGGCGCTGCAGGCGTTACTCGCCGCCCGGCAGAACACCCCACAGATCCGCGAGGCACTGCACAAGGTCGAGGCCCAGTGGCGCTTCGCCCGCGCCGGTTTTCGCCTCTCGAACGACTCACGCTACGTGCCTACGGTCATCACCACCACCACCGAAACCCTGTTGTGGCAGATGAACGACCTGACCAGTGCCTACGAAAAAATCATGCAGCAGGACTCCTGAGGCAAGGCTTCAGAACGTCTCATAGACCCCATAGGCTCTCAGCAAGGCCTGCAACCGCCCATCGGCCCGGTAGCGCTGCAGGCCCTGCTCGAACAGCTCGACATAGCGCTTGCTGGACTTCAGGGCCGGCGAAAACGCCAGGTAGATGGGTACATCGGGCACACGGCAACCGACCTGTTCCAGCGTATCCGTCATTCCATTTCGCGACAGATACAGTGCCGTCACCCAGGTATTGGCCAGCACCACATCGATTCGCCCGAGCTGGACCTTCTCGACATTGATCGCCCCCGCATTATCGCCCGAGGCCATCTGTACACGCTGCGAGTCGTGTCGATGGCTGAGGATATAATCGTCGATTTGCTTACCGTAGCTGTAGCCGTTAATCGCACCCAGGCTGACGCCCGCCAGAGAGGACAAGCCCTGATAACGCCATGAACGGGCCGGCTGCGCATAAAAACACATGCGCGAAATGCCCGGCGCCGTCTCGCTGAAGAGGAAGTCCGGGGCATCTTCAACACCCGCACCAACCAGTGCGTTGAGTTTGCCTAAACGCGTGTCATGCACCGCACGCGCCCAGTTGAGTACCCGGTATTCGACCTTAATGCCCGCCTCGGCGAAAATCTGCTCGGCCAACTCGACAAAAATACCGCGCTGGGCCTCATCCGCCGCGCAATTAACCGGACACCAGACATCTCCGGCTATCACCAAGGTTTCTGCGCGAGCGGGCGTCGCAGCCAACAAGGCCCCGCACAGTAGACCCAACACCGCTGACCAAGGCCGTGAGTGGAATTGCAAGGTTCCTACTCCTAACGTGTCGTCACCCTAGATGACGGTTCATTCACTTACTCTAGCCTTCGCTGCGCACTCGTTTCACCACATCCAGCCAGCCCTCGTACAGCTTGGCCCGATGGCTGTCGGCCATGCGTGGAGTAAAACGCTGCTGCCTATGCCAGTGGCTGGCGATAGTTTCCAGGTCTTGGTACAGGCCTGCCTGCAACCCCGCCAGGTAGGCAACGCCGAGTGCCGTGGTTTCGGTAACCTTGGGTCGCTCAACCGTCACCCCGAGGATGTCGGCGAGAAACTGCATCACCCAGTTGTTCTCCACCATGCCGCCATCGACACGCAGGGCACTCGGCGCCGCGGCGCCGTCCTGGCGCATCGCTTCGAGCAGGTCACGGGTTTGGTAACACACCGACTGCAGACCCGCGGTGACGATTTCCTTGATGCCGGTATCACGGGTCAGACCGAAAATGGCGCCGCGCGCCTTCGGGTCCCAATAGGGCGCACCGAGCCCGGTAAACGCCGGCACCAGATAGACGCCACAGGCATCGCCGGTCTGCTCGGCCATCGCCTCGGTATCCCGGGCATGACTGATCAGCTTGATCCCATCACGCAGCCACTGCACTGCCGCGCCCGCAACAAAGATACTGCCTTCAACAGCGTAGGTGACTTTGCCATTCAGGCGATAGCCGACGGTGGTGAGCAGGCGATTTTTCGAGCTCACAGGCTGATCGCCGGTGTTCTGGATCATGAAACAGCCGGTACCGTAGGTACTCTTCACCATGCCCGGCTGGAAACAGGCCTGGCCGATCAAGGCAGCCTGTTGATCGCCAGCCATGCCCAACACCGGAATCTCTGCGCCGAGCAAGCCGGCCTCGGCGATACCGAACTCGGCGGCGCAATCCAGTACTTCTGGTAGCAGGCTAGCAGGGATTTCGAACAGCTTGAGCAGTTCCTCGTCCCACTGCTGGGTGTGGATGTTGAACAGCAGGGTACGCGAGGCGTTGGTGGCGTCGGTCTTGTGCGATGTGCCGCCGGTGAGGCGCCACAACAGGAAGCTGTCCACCGTGCCGAAGCGCAACTCGCCGCGCTCGGCACGCTCGCGAGCGCCCGGCACCTGGTCGAGAATCCAGCGCAACTTGGTGGCCGAGAAATACGGATCGATCAACAACCCGGTCTTGGCCGCCACCGCCTGCTCATGGCCTGCGCGTTTAAGTTCCGCACAGTAGTCGGCGGTACGTCGATCCTGCCAGACGATGGCCGGGTGGATCGGCGCGCCAGTCGTGGCATCCCACACCAGGGTGGTTTCGCGCTGATTGGTGATGCCGATGGCTGCTACTTCACTGGCGCTCAGCCCGCTCTGCTTGAGCGCTTCACGGCAGACTTTGAGGGTACTCAGCCAGAGTTCCTCGCCATCGTGTTCGACCCAGCCATCCTGGGGGAAGTACTGCTTGAACTCCTGCTGCGCACTCGCGACCGGCAGGCCCTGGGCACTGAAGACAATGGCACGACTGCTGGTGGTACCTTGATCGATGGCAAGCAGATAGTGAGACATGCAGATTTCCTTGTTGTTATGGGTCTAAAGAGAACAGCAGGCCCGCACCAGAGCGCGACTGCGCAGCCTTATCGCCTTAGCGTGGCTCACGGGCGCCCGCCCTCCCCGGATGCAGTCAAACCCGAGCGAGCGTCGCGAACCGGGCCTGGGTGTGCAGCGCCAATACCCCGGCCGCCAGCTCTACCTCCAACCCGCGTCGCCCGGCACTGACGAAAATACTCGGATAGCGCAGAGCGGAGTCGTCGATGAAGGTACGCAAGCGCTTCTTTTGCCCTAACGGGCTGATCCCACCGAGCAGGTAACCGGTGG
>JBFKAF010000021.1:0-16194 GCA_041621735.1 Pseudomonas sp. | reverse complement strand
CCGGCGATTTTGGCGATTGGCGAACAGGACCTCGGGTTGCAGATGCGCCAGATTCTCGAAGCCAGCGGGCAGAAAGTGCCGGATTCCAAGCCGATCTTCGAGTTTAATCCCGCCCATCCGCTGATCGAGCGCCTGGATGCCGAACCGGACGAGGATCGTTTTGGCGATCTGTCGCACATCCTCTTCGACCAGGCGGCTCTGGCGGCGGGCGACAGCCTGAAAGACCCTGCGGCCTATGTGCAGCGGTTGAACAAGTTGCTGGTCGAACTTTCGGCCTGATATCCGCAGTAATGAAAATAGCCCGCCATGCGGGCTTTTTTCTTGGCTATTGAGTAACAGGCGCTACCGTTGAAAGGGTTAACCCTCGAACGGGAGTGCGCTCGATGAACAGATCACTTATATCCCTGGTTCTAGTTGGTCTGGCCGGTTTGGCTGAGGCTGCCGTAGTGGTCAAGCCAGTGCCTTACGAGATCGATGGCCAAGCCTTCGAAGGTCGTTTGATCTATGACGATGCGGTGACCGGCCAGCGCCCAGGATTATTGATGGTGCCCGACTGGCTCGGCGTTACCGATAACTCGGTGAAGCAGGCGGCGCTCGTCGCCAGCGATAAGTACATCGTGTTTATGGCCGACATGTACGGTAAGGCGATACGCCCTGCCAATGCCGAGGAGGCGGGGGCGGCCGCCGGTGCCGTGCGTGCGGATAGAGCCTTGATGCGCAAGCGCGCCCAGGCTGCGGTCGAGGTGATGACGGCACAGGCGGATCAAGTGGCCCTGGATAAGCAGAAATTGGGCGCCATCGGCTTCTGTTTCGGCGGCGGCACGGTGCTGGAGTTAGCCCGCTCAGGGGCACCACTGCAAGGCTTCGTATCCTTCCATGGCAACCTGGATACGCCGAACCCGGCTGATGCACAGAACATCAAGGCGCCGGTGTTGGTGTTGCATGGCGCGGATGATCCGTCCGTACCGCCGGCACAGGTCGATGGTTTTATCGCCGAGATGAAAGCCGCAAAAGCCGACTGGCAACTGGTCAGCTATGGCGGCGCGGTGCATTCCTTCACCAACCCTTTGGCGAATGTGCCAGGGCGCAACGTCTACCATCCAGTGGTCGCGGGTCGTGCTTACAGGGCAATGGATGAGCTGTTCGATGAGGTGTTTGTCGGCCAATAGCCAGCTACACGCAAGGACGGCTAACCGGCTTTCCCGGTTAGCGCGTTCAGCCGTTATTGCTGAGCGGCTGTTCCCCGGGGCGGCGTAATCGGCGCGCCGAGATGCGCCGCTTACGCCATGGGGAAGGCCTGCGAGCGTGCACTGAACCTGCGCAGGCTTATCCGGGTCTACCCTGTTCGACTGTCAGGAGGACACCCTTTGCGTTTTCTATATTTGACTATTGCCCTGCTCGTTGGCCTGTTTGCCAGCGCTGTTCAGGCACGCGAATACCGCTACAGCGATGCCCATCTGCACTACGTGGATTTCTTCCAGGAAAGCGCCGGCATGCCTGATTTGCTCAAGCAGATGTCGGCGGCGAATGTCGACCATGTGATGTTTTCCGGTATTCCCGTGGCGAAGAAATGGCATGAAAACGAGCCAAAGCGGCCGCGCTATTACGCCGGTGATGATGCGGACGCCTACTGGTACAGCGCCACCGACGTGCTGATCGCGCATGCCTATAAACAGTTATCGGAGAAACAGCGGCAACGCTTTCATCCGTTTCTTTCCGGCTTCAACCCCAATGACAAAAACGCCGATGTGCATATCCAGCGGATGCTCGAACTCGATCCGGGGTTATGGCAGGGGATTGGCGAGGTGTTCACCCGACATGACGATCTCACCGCATTGATTTCCGGCGATGTACCCCGGGCCAATAATGAGGCCTTGGCGCGGGTCTATCACTTGGCCGCCGAGCACGATTTACCCGTGATGTTACATTCCAATATCACGTCAAAACGTGAACGTAACCCGCTGTATTTACAGGAAATTGAAGACCCACTTCGCAACCATCCGAGCGTCCGCTTCATTTGGGCGCATGCCGGCACCAGCATGGAAATCCACCGCCATCAGAAGAAGCTGGACTTCCTCCTGCCGACCTTGCAACGCATGCTTGAGGACTACCCGAATCTGTACATCGATTTGTCCTGGAGCGTGCTCAAGCCGTACCTGTTGGATAAGCAGGGAAAGCCCGATCCGGAGTGGATACGCTTGGTCAGCCGTTACCCGACGCGTTTCATGTTGGGCTCCGACGTGGTCGGTCGCTTCGACAACTTGGGCGAGTACCTCAGCGGGTTTGCGCCGTTCCTCGATGCCTTGCCGGAAAAGGTGGCGCTGCAGGTCGCCCGCGATAATTTCCTGGCGGTACTGCCGCGCCGGGTGCGGGAAAGGTTGCCGAAGTAAGGCTGTCATTCGGCTGTCACAAGGGTGTCATAGCCTCGCGCCATCCCAAACAAGGAGCGAGATATGCCTTACACCCGTTTCAGTGCGTTGGCCGCACTTATGTTCATGACCGGTTTGGCGCATGCCGAGGTACGAGTCGAGGGGCCTGTGGAGTACGGCACGTTTGCCAGTCCCCAGCATGACTTCAAACCTGGCGAGCGGATATTGGCCCGCAGCAGCCAGCAGATCGAGCGTACCGAGGTGATTCCAGCCAAGCTCGGTAGCAAGTTTGGCGTGCGCTATAACTTGGAGGGTAAGCGCGCGAACGAGGTTCCCTTGACGTTGCTCTACCTGACTCCAGGCGTCGT
Organism: Pseudomonas sp.; assembly: GCA_041621735.1. Taxonomy (GTDB): domain Bacteria; phylum Pseudomonadota; class Gammaproteobacteria; order Pseudomonadales; family Pseudomonadaceae; genus Aquipseudomonas. The sequence goes on along the minus strand of JBFKAF010000021.1, from coordinate 13,457 downwards.
CACCCCCGATGGCATACGACACGACAAGTTCGAGTTGATGCAGAAGCTGGCACCGGGTGCGGCTCAAGAGGTCATGGCGTTCGAATTCACCGAGCCCCATGAAGTGGTGACGGGGGAGTGGCGCTTTATGGTGTTTCAAGGGGACCGTAAGCTGGTCGAGCAGCGTTTCGACGTACGTTAAGACTCTTGTGATGGGAAAAGCCCAAGCCAGTCGATGGCTTGGGCTTTTTTCTTGGCTATGTCTCAGTGATGTGTTGGCCGCAGCTTTTGGGTGGGTTTAGCGGCGCAGGTCATAGCGCTGGAAGTCAACTGCACCATTGGCGCGCCGCGTAACCCACCAAGTGGCGGTCGGCGTGCTGATCATGGTGGGCACCGATACTTCAGCTGGACCTGAATGCGCTGCTGGCGCGCTTCTCCGTCTAAGCATCAAGGCTTGAACACTCCGGCTGCAACGACCAGGGCGCCCACTCGGCGCCCTGGTCGTGTGTGGGCGTGGCCGCGAGCTATAGTCCCTGGATGTGGACGAGACGGGGACAGTGCAATGGCCGATCCGATCCGGGTCCTGGTGGTGGACGATGACGCCGAGGTACGTCAGTTGCTGCTGGACTATCTCGGTGGCCACGGTTACCAGGTGGACGTTGTCGCGGACAGCGCGCAACTGCGTGCTGAACTTGAACGCCAGTTACCCGATGTGGTGCTGCTGGATGTCGGCCTGCCGGGGGAGGATGGCTTGAGCCTGGCGCGCTTTCTGCGCGAGCGCCACGACCTGCCGGTGATCATGATTTCCGGTGCGGGTAGTGCCCTGGATCGCATCGTCGGTCTGGAGGTGGGGGCCGACGACTACCTGGCCAAGCCCTTCGATCCGCGCGAATTGTTGGCACGTTTGAAAACTGTGCTGCGGCGTTACCGCCGCGTCCCGACGGCGGTCGATGCCGAACAGGCCTCGCCCGGCCTGCAATTGGGAAGCTGCCGGCTCGACCTTGAGCGACGCCAGTTGTTCGATGGCCAGGGCGCTGAGATTGCCCTGACGGCCATGGAGTTCGACCTGCTGCAGGCCTTCGCTCAGCGGCCGAATCGCCCGTTATCGCGCGACCAATTGCTCAACCTCACCCAGCACCGTGACTGGAACCCCTTCGATCGTTCCATCGATATCCGCATCGCCCGCTTGCGCCGCAAGCTTGAGCCGGATTCGGGCAAGCCGCAGATCATCCGCACGGTGCGTGGGGTCGGTTATATGTTCGTGCCAGGCGGCTGATCGGCCCTTTGTTTCAATTGTTTCAGCACGGTTGTCGACCCATCGGGAGCCGTGCGACCGCCTCTATACTGAGGCTAGAAGCCTGTCGCACTTGAGCGTCCGCAATAGAGCAGCGTTAAGTCCGACGGATACCTAGGGCGCCGTTTCCGGAGGGTACTCTCGTGAACCAGCCTGTGCCGGCTCCTGCCGCTCCACCCAGCGCTGTCGAGTACCAGCTACGGCAGATCGTCGACAACAGTAATGCGGTGATCTACGTAAAGGATCTGGATGGCAGGCTGCGTCTGATCAACCGGGCCTTCGAGCAGCTGTTCCAATTGCGCGCTGAACAGGTGCTCGGGCGCACCGACCATGAGCTGTTTCCGCGGGAGATGGCCGATGTGTTGCGGAGCAACGATCAGCGTGTAGCGCGCAGTGGCGAGGCCATGGAGTTCGAGGAGCAGGTGCTGCTGGGCAAGGAGTCGTACACCTACCTGTCGAGCAAGTTTCCACTGTTCGACGATGCCGGTCGGGTTACGGCCGTGTGCGGTATTTCCACGGATATCAGCTCCCGCAAGAATCTCGAAGACGCCCTGCGCTATGTCGCATTGGGCGTATCCGCCGCGACCAGTGGCGAGGTGTTCGAGGCTATCGCGCGCTACATGACGCGCTCGCTTGGGGCCGATTTCGCCTTCGTCAGCCGGGTCAACGCCGACGGCCAGAGTCTGACTACCCTGGCCTTGTACTACGGCGGCAAACTGCACAGCAATGCCACCTATCAAATAATGGGCACGGCTTGTCAGGAGGTTTTGGGTAAGGCGTTTTATTGGGTGCCCAGTGGTTTGAGCCAGCGCTATCCGAATGATCAAACCCTGCTGGCCTTCGGTGTGGACAGCTACGCGGGCTATCCGTTGTTCTCCAGCGATGGTCGGCCGCTTGGGCTGATCGCCGCCGGCCGTTGTGGGCCGCTGGAGGATCGCGGTCGTCTCGAGTCGGTGCTGCGGATCTTCTCGGTACGCGCTGCGGCGGAGATCGAGCGATTGGAGGCGGAGGCCAGTTACCGGGCGATTTTTGACAGCTGCGAAGACGCGATCTTCGTCCACGATCTGGATAGCGGGGCTCTGGTCGACGTCAATCCCAAGGCCTGCCAATCCTATGGCTACAGTCATGCGGAAATGCTCACGTTGAACATCGACGCTTTCAGCGCAGGCTATACGCCTTATACCGGCAAGGAGGCTGCCCGGTATCTGGCCCGCGCCGCAGCGGGTGAGACTCAGCGTTTCGAATGGCACAGGCGCAACCGCGACGGCAGCCTGCATTGGGATGAAGTGCTGCTCAAACGTGCCACCATCGGCGGGGTCGAGCGGATTCTCGCCTTTGCCCGAGAGATCACCCAGCGCAAAGAGGCCGAGCAAGCCCTGCGCAGCAGCGAGATGCAGCACCGGGCAATCGCCAATACCGCGCTGGACTGCTTCATCGGCATGGATGAACGGGGGCGGGTGCTGGCCTTCAATCCGGCGGCCGAACAGTGTTTTGGCATGAGCCGGGAGGAGGTGTTGGGCCGTCTGTTTCTTGAGTTGTTCATCCCCGAGCGCTTTCGCGAGAGCTATGAGCGAGGCATCGAGCATTACCTGGAGACCGGGCAAGGTTCATTTCTCGGTAAGCGCATGGAGGTGGTCGCGCAGCGCGCCACCGGCGAGGAGTTTCCCGCCGAGCTGGCGTTGACGGTGGTGCAGGGCGATGAGGGACCTCGATTCATTTGCTACCTGCGTGACATTACCGAGCGCAAGCAGGCCGAGACCGAGCGCGTGCGCCTGGAGCAGCAGTTGCGCCAGGCCCAGCGGATGGAGGCGATAGGCCACCTGACTGGCGGTATCGCCCATGACTTCAACAACCTGCTGACCAGCATGCTCGGGTACACGGTGATGGCCCAGGAGCAGGCCGAGCAATTGCACAATGAGCGGCTCGACAAATACCTGGCGCGGGTGCAGCGCTCGGCGGAGAAGGCCCGTGATCTGATCCAGCAGATGCTCACCTTCAGCCGGGGCAGTCGCGGCAAGCCGCAGGCGGTTGCGCTCGATCTGGTGCTGGGTGATTTCATCAAACTGGTTGAGTCGACCCTGCCGGCCAGCGTTGAGCTTGAAATCGAATTGACCCGCGACCTGCCGCAGGTGCTGGTTGACCCCGTGCAGCTGGAGCAGGTGCTGATGAACCTCTGCATCAATGCGCGCGATGCCATGGGCAGTGCCGGCAGGCTGCGCGTCAGCCTGCGGCTCGAGGATCGCCAGGAGGATGCCTGTGCGTCCTGCCAGCAGCCTGTTCAGGGACGTTTCGTGGCGCTGACCGTGAGCGACAGTGGGCCGGGAATCGCCGCTGCGGTACGTGCGCATATGTTCGAGCCGTTTTTTTCCACCAAGCCCAGTGGCCAAGGCAGCGGCATGGGACTGTCGATGGTGCACGGCATCGTCCACGAATACGCTGGGCATATCCTGTTGGAAACGGCGCCCGGCATGGGCACCACTTTCCGCATTCTGATTCCGCTGTTGAGTGCGCTTAACAGTGGCGAGCAGGCGCGGCCAGCCACCCAACTACCGCCGATGCCGCGCAGCGCACTGCACGGGCGAGTGGCGGTGGTCGATGACGATCAACAGGTCGCCGAGTTCATGGTCGAACTGCTTGAGGGTTGGGGCCTGTCAGCCCAGGCGTTCTGCGATGCCGAGCAGGCCAGCGAGCTGCTGGTGGCCGATCCTTATGCCTGGGACTTCATCATTCTCGATCAGAGCATGCCGCGGCTCAGTGGACTGCAACTGGCCCGACGGGTATTGGCTGCCCGTACTGACCTGCCAATCGCGCTCTACACCGGCTTCAGTGATGCGCTGGTGGAAACCGAGGTGATGGCGCAGGGGCTCAAGGCGCTGCTGAGCAAGCCGCTGGATCAGTCGCGCTTGCACGCGTTGCTGTGCAGTTACCTGGCTGCACAGCAAAGCGGCTGATACAGCGCCGATACAAACTGATCGACTCTTGCCATCGTTCAGATACAGAGCGAGTGCAACCTGCCCATGACTGCAGCGTTCTGCAGTCATCCCTTCGGTCTCCTTGGGCAGGATTGGATCATGTACAGCTATCTCAAACGCATCGGGATTTTTTTCTACGGTCTTCTCAGCTACGCGGTTTTCCTCGCCACCTTCGTCTATGCGATCGGTTTCGTCGGCAATCTGCCGTTCGCGATCAATACCCTCGATGGTCCGCTACAGATGCCGCTCTGGCAGGCCGTATTTATCGATGTGCTGTTGTTGGGGCTGTTCGCCGTGCAGCACAGCGTGATGGCACGCCCGGCTTTCAAGCGTTGGTGGACGCGTTGTGTCGCGGTCGAAGCGGAGCGCAGTACCTACGTGCTGTTTTCCAGTCTGGCGTTGATCCTGCTGTTCGTCTTTTGGCAGCCGCTGGGTGGCCAGGTCTGGCGGATCGACAACCCGTCAGGGCGCTTGCTGATGGCGGCGGTCTTTGGCTTTGGTTGGGCGTTGGTGCTGTACAGCACCTTTCTGATCAATCACTTCGACCTGTTCGGGTTGCGCCAGGTCTACCTGCAACTGCTTGGCAGGCCCTACACCAGCCTGGAATTCAAGACACCTGCGGTCTACCAGATGGTCCGTCACCCGTTGTACGCCGGTTGGTTCCTGTGCTTCTGGGCGACGCCGAGCATGACCTGGGCGCACTTTGTGTTCGCAGTATTGACCAGTCTGTACATCCTGATCGCGATTCGGCTGGAGGAGCGTGACTTGATCGAGGTGCACCCGGAGTATCGTGACTATCGGCGCCAAGTGCCCATGCTGGTGCCACGGATCACCCGGCGAGAGAAACCTGGGGCCAGTGGTGAGGCGGCTTAACTCAGGGGCGAGTAGTAAGGCCAGAAACGACAAGGGCGCCTATATGGCGCCCTTGTCGTGTGCGGGGGAGGCTTACTTGCCGGCCCAGCGCTTCAGCACCAGGGTGGCGTTGGTGCCACCGAAGCCGAAGCTGTTGCTCATCACGGTGTCGATCTTGGCATTTTCGACCGTGCTGCATTGAATCGGCAGGTCGGCGATTTCCGGATCGATTTCGTCGATATTGACCGAACCAGCGATGAAGTTGCCTTCCAGCATCAGCATGCAGTAGATCGCTTCCTGTACGCCAGCGGCGCCCAAGGAGTGGCCGCTCAGGCTCTTGGTCGAGCTGATCGCAGGGGCCTTGTCGCCGAACACTTCGCGCACCGCGCGGCTTTCCGCGACATCGCCGACCGGGGTCGAGGTGCCGTGGGTGTTCAGGTAGTCGATCGGGTCGCTGACGGTCGCCAGTGCTTGCTGCATGCAGCGCACTGCACCTTCGCCGCTCGGTGCGACCATGTCGTAGCCATCGGAAGTGGCGCCATAACCGACGATTTCCGCATAGATCTTGGCGCCGCGCTTGAGGGCGTGCTCCAGTTCCTCGACCACCACCATGCCGCCACCGCCGGCGATGACGAAGCCGTCACGCTTGGCGTCGTAGGCGCGCGAAGCCTTGTCCGGCGTGTCGTTGTACTGGGTGGAGAGGGCGCCCATGGCATCGAACAGGAAGCTCTGGCTCCAGTGCTCCTCTTCACCGCCGCCAGCGAAGACTATGTCCTGCTTGCCAAGTTGGATCTGCTCCATGGCATTGCCGATGCAGTGAGCACTGGTGGCGCAGGCCGAGGAGATGGAGTAGTTCACGCCCTTGATCTTGAACGGCGTGGCCAGGCAGGCGGAAACCGTGCTGCCCATGGTCCGCGGCACGCGGTAAGGGCCGACACGCTTGACGCCCTTCTCGCGCAGGATGTCCATGGCTTCCATCTGGTTGAAGGTGGAGGCGCCACCGGAGCCGGCGATCAGGCCGACCCGCGGGCTGGAAATTTCTTCAAGGCTGAGACCGGCATCGGCGATCGCCTGTTGCATCGACAGGTAGGCGAAGGCGGCGGCGTCGCCCATGAACCGGTAGACCTTGCGGTCAATCAGTTCTTCCAGATTCAAGTCGACCGAACCGGATACCTGGCTGCGCAGGCCCTTTTCGGCGTATTCCGGGTTGAAACGGATACCCGACTTGCCGGCGCGAAGGCTGGCGGAGACGGCTTCTTTGTCAGTACCTAGGCATGAAACGATGCCCAGACCGGTAATCACGACGCGACGCATGGAGAAAATCCTTTAGAAACTGTCGGTAGAGGTAAACAGGCCGACGCGCAAGCCTTCGGCGCTATAGATCTCACGGCCATCGACGCTAACGGTGCCATCGGCGATGGCCAGGATCAGCGAACGGGTGATGGTGCGTTTGATCTGGATGTTGTAGGTGACTTTCTTGGCAGTCGGCAGTATCTGGCCGAAGAATTTTACCTCGCCCGAACCGAGCGCGCGACCGCGGCCTGGGTTGCCTTGCCAGCCGAGGAAGAAGCCGACCAGCTGCCACATGGCGTCGAGGCCGAGGCAACCTGGCATTACCGGGTCACCCTCGAAATGACAGCCAAAGAACCACAGATCGGGGTTGATATCGAGTTCAGCGACGATCTCGCCCTTACCGTACTTGCCGCCAGTATCGCTGATATGGGTGATGCGATCGATCATCAGCATGTTCGGGGCGGGCAGTTGCGCATTACCTGGGCCGAACAGTTCGCCGCGGCTGCAGCGCAACAGGTCTTCCCGGGTGAAGGCGTTTTGTTTGGTCATGCGAGCTCCTAATTAATCCCCACGCGCCAAGGCTGGGCAAATCGTCCTGGCCGGCGGCGCACCCTGTGCGCCTGCCAACAGCCTAGTCATAGACTGTTGCGTTGTGGTGAAAGTCACAGCGCGATAAATACAGTTGTACTCCGCTCGCGCTAGCTTGTCATAAATGCCCTGTTTGTGCGCTGCAAACAAGGGTGCAGCACTTTAACCAGCCTGAACAGTCGTCGATGGTCGGGGGGGCAGCCAGCGCTGCAGTATCCGCTGCAGATCGGCACGTTTGAAGGGTTTCGCCAGGTAATCGTTCATCCCCGCATTCAGGCAGGCCTCGCGGTCGCCCTGCAGGGCGTTGGCGGTGAGTGCGATGATCGGTACATCGGCATGACCCTCGAGCCGGCGAATCTGCCGGGTGGCTTCATAGCCATCCATGATCGGTAGACGGCAATCCATCAATATTGCGGAAAAATCCTGGCGTCCGGCGCTATGCACGGCCTGAGCGCCATCGCCGACCAGGCTGACCTGATAGCCGAGGCTGCGCAGCATGGCCTCGATCACTGTCTGGTTCACCGGGTTGTCTTCGACCAGCAGTACCTCTTGGCCCTGACCCTGGCCACCCTCTGCCGGGGCACCCTGCGCCGTTTGTCTGGGTTGGCGGGAGAAGGGTAGCGGCACTTCCAAGGTGAAGATTGAACCGCGGCCCTCCTGGCTTTGCGCGTGCAGAGTGCCGCCCATGCGTTCGGCCAGGGTGCGCGCGATCGGCAGACCGAGGCCGGTGCCACCGTAACGCCGCGAAATCGAGTTGTCGGCCTGGCGGAAGGCGTCGAACATATGCTCCAGACGCTCGGGTGAGATGCCGATGCCGCTGTCGTGTACCGCACAGCTGAACCAGAGCACCTGATCGTCCAGTTCTTGCCAGTGGGTTTCTACACGCAGGCCGCCTTCTTCGGTGAATTTCAGGGCGTTACCGATCAGATTGACCAGAATCTGGCGGATGCGCGTCGGGTCGCCCTGAACCTCCAGTTGCGCTAGGTCATTTTGCACCTCCAGCTCCAGGCTCAGACCACGCTGCTGGGCGCTGTGCTGGAACACTTGCACCGACCCTTGAAGCAATTCCAGCAGGTTGAAGGGGATGCTCTCCAGCTCCAAAGCGCCGCGCTCGATCCGCGAGAAATCGAGAATGTCGTTAATCACTTTCAACAGGTGTTCGGTTGATTCGGTGGCCAGGGCGGCATATTCCTCCTGTTCCTGGGTCATCTCAGTGGTTTCCAGCAGCTGCAACATGCCCAGTACGCCATTCATCGGTGTACGCAGTTCATGGCTCATCATGGCGAGAAAGTCGGATTTGGCACGGTTAGCCTGCTCGGACTCCTCACGGGCTTTGATCAGCAAGGCCATGGCTTGCTGTTGCTCATGGCTGGCGCGGTCGAGGCCGTTGGCCAGCTCGTTGATGTGCCGTGCCAGTGCGCCCAGCTCACCCTCTCCCAGCTCGGGTAAGGCCGTGCGGTAATTGCCGGCCTGAATCGCCGCGACGGCAGTGGCCATGGCGCTCAGAGGCTGCGATAGGCGCCGCGCCAAACGGCGGGCGAGGATGAACGTCAGAAGCAAGGCAAGCAGCGCCAGCGCTGTTGCTTTGAGAAGGATTTCCTGCTGGCGGGTGTTGAAGGCGTCAGCGGACATGCCGACCACGACGCGGCCTAGATCGGCATTTTCGGATGCTGCATGCAGGGTGCCTGGTGCTGGGAAGAAGTCATTGCTCAGCTCAATCTGTTGCAGCCGTATGGGTGCCTGAAAAACCTCGACCTGGGCACTGCCTTGATCTTGGTTGCTGGGCTGCTCGACGTAGACCAGGATGTTGTCCTCGCGGTCGCGCACCTCGAGAAAACGCACGTGCGAGGTCTGGAGGGTGGCCTGCAACAAGTTGTCGAGCACGTCCAGATTGCCGGAAATCACCCCGTACTCGGTCGCCGGTGCCAGCTGGTTGGCAATCAGTTGGCCGGTGTGGTTGACCTCCTGGCGCAGGTCCTGCAACCGAGTAGAGGTGAAGAAACCGCTCAGCAACAGGGTTATCAGCAGCGCAGGCCCCAGGCTGATTAACTGCGTGCGGGTATGGATGTCCCCGCTAAGGCGCAGGTTCATGGTGTGTCTCCTTGAGCAATTTGTCGCGCCAACGTGGCGTCATCGGCCAGCTCAATCGCCAAGGCGCGTGCGACTTGGCGATTGCCTAGTACTTTGAAGTGGCGTGGGTAGGCACTGCTTGGCCACTCATCCGGTGGCTGGTTGAGCAGTCGATCGAGGCTTGTCAGCCAGTCGCTCTGATCGCTGTAGCTGCTGGCCAGGCTACCGGCCCGCACGAAACCAGTGCCGGGACCGATCATCGCGCGCTGTTGGGCGTAGCTGCTGAGTAACAAGGTTTTCGCCGTTGTGGGGTTGTACAGATCGCTGTCGTGGAGCCCGAGGAGCAGATCGCTGCGTTGCATCAGCGTTAGTAACGGACGGTTGTCACGTCTGTCTGGCCAGGCACGCCCGATGATGCGCAACCCCAAAGGCTTGGCGATGCGACGCAGTTCGTCGAGCATGAACTTGCTGTGCCTGTCATAGAGCACGCCAATCCGTCTGGCTTGGGGTAGCAGTAAACGCGCCAGACGCAACTGGCGGTCGGGGGCCGGGTCACTCCAAAGCAGGCTGATACCTGCTGGGCGACTTTCGCCCAGGCGCGCATTGGCCTGTACGCGGGTGATCTGTAGCACCAGGGTTGCTGGGGCTGCATGGCGGGTCAGGCGCCACTCGAGCGCTCTCGCACCGAACAGGACCAGGCGTGCGCGGGGCGGCAGCTTGTCCGCTCGTAGCAGCTGCGCTAACGGCAGAAAACGCACCCGATCTTGCGGGCGACGTTGCGCCAGGGCGACCGAGAATGCGCGTAAGGCCGGGTCGTCGTCGGCGCCGCTGAGGATGACCTCGGCGGCACGTAGCGGGGCTGCGCAGAGTAAGCAGCAGAATAAGAGCCAGTGGCACATCCATGGGCCTCGTGAAGGACTCTTCCGTGAGTGGTTACAACGCATCCTAGAACTCTAGCTCCGCACCGAGATACACCAGGTGTCGTTCGTCGCAGTGATTGTTCTGCCAGGCAACGGCTCGTGCCCCGATACTTTGCTGGCAGCTAACCCAGTTAGCCAGCGCAGAGGGAATAGGGCGGATGCAGAACATCGCACAACAACCTTTGTTCGCAGCAAAAAGGTGGGCATGGTAACCGAGCTGCGTGGCTTTACCAGTCGGCCGCGCACACTGTGGGTTATTTATCTTTGCTCGCGTGGATATGGACCTGGGACGGGCTAACGGGCCTTTGAGGTATCTGGCGAGCGACGGCCAGGCCAGACGAAAGCGGCCGAAAGCGCGCAGTTTACTTGTTGTAAATGAGCATTTTCAGGTCGATCTCAACGCCGCATAACCTGGCGCAGTAGTTTCTTAACGGCCTGTTAAGGGCTGGCCGCAGTCCAGACGCTCCGTATAATGAATGCATAACGCCATCGTGAATGGCCTAATTCGGACTCGTTATGACTGAGCAGCAACCTATCGCCGTGCTCGGCGGCGGCAGCTTCGGCACCGCAATTGCAAACTTGTTGGCCGAGAACGGCCAGCGCGTGATGCTGTGGATGCGTGACCAGCAGCAGGCTGAGGCCATTCGCCTCACCGGTGAGAACCCGCGCTACCTTAAAGGCATCAAAATTCATCCTGGCGTCGAGCCCGTCACCGATCTGCAAGCCACCTTGAGTGCTTGCCAACTGGTGTTTGTAGCCTTGCCCTCCAGCGCTCTGCGTCAGGTGTTGCAGCCGCTGGCCGAGCAACTTAGCGGCAAGCTGATGGTCAGCACCACCAAGGGCATCGAAGCGAAAAGTTTCAAGCTGATGAGCCAGATACTCGAGGAAGTCGCCCCGCAGGCGCGGGTCGGGGTGCTGTCCGGGCCGAATCTGGCGCGCGAAGTCGCCGAGCACGCACTGACGGCTTCGGTGATTGCCAGCGAGGATGAGGAACTGTGTCTGCGCGTACAAGACGTGCTGCACGGCCGCACCTTCCGCGTGTATGCCAGCGGCGACCGCTTCGGCGTGGAGTTGGGCGGGGCGCTGAAGAACGTCTATGCGATCATCGCGGGCATGGCTGCGGCGTTGGGCATGGGTGAAAACACCCGCAGTATGCTGATCACCCGCGCGCTGGCGGAGATGACGCGCTTTGCCGTGCAACTGGGCGCCAACCCAATGACATTTTTGGGGCTGGCCGGGGTCGGCGATTTGATCGTCACCTGTTCCTCGGCCAAGAGTCGCAACTATCAGGTTGGCTACGCCCTGGGCGAAGGCCTGAGTCTGGAGGATGCAGTGCAGCGTCTGGGCGAGGTGGCGGAAGGGGTCAATACGATCAAGGTGTTGAAGGCCAAGGCCGAGGAAATAGATGTCTACATGCCCCTGGTTGCCGGGCTGCATGCCATCGTGTTTGAAGGCCGCACCCTGGACCAAGTCATCGAAGCGCTGATGCGTGCCGAACCGAAAACCGATGTCGACTTTATTCCAACTACGGGGTTCTAACCCCGTGCTAATGGGTTATCAGGGAGAGTGTCATGAGCGAACAGAATAAAGAGTTGGAACGCGAGTCCATCCTGCTGCGGATTCTCTGGATGCTGCTATTCGTCATCGTCTGGCAGCTGGCCGAGGTGGTGTTGGGCGCCGTGGTGCTGCTGCAACTGGGCTATCGGCTGTTCTACGGGGCGCCGAATGCCGGTTTGCTCGGTTTTGGCGACAGCCTGAGCCAATATTTGGCACAGATTGGCCGTTTCGGTACGTTCAACAGCGATGAAAAGCCGTGGCCACTTGCCGACTGGCCAACCCCTCAGCCGCCACAAGGCGAGGCGGCGCATGCGGTGCCGCCGGCCGCGCACCCGGTGCGTGACGAAGAACCGAAGTTGTGAGTGCTGTGCAGTGAGGCTCTGGCTGCTGCGCCATGGCGAAGCGCAGGCTCAGGCGTGCAGCGATGCCGAGCGTGAGCTGACCACACAAGGCCGGGCGGAGGTTCGCCAGGCGGCGCGCCTGCTGCAAGGTCGCGCGCTCGGCGCGATCATTGCCAGCCCTTATGTGCGAGCCCAGCAGACCGCCACGCTGGTGCACCAGGTGCTGGGCTTCAGCGGCGCCATACAGACGGTGCCCTGGCTAACGCCCGATAGCGATCCGCGTGAGGTGTTGGCCCAGTTGGGTGGTTTCGATAGCGGCGAGCTGTTGCTGGTGAGTCATCAACCTCTGGTCGGGGCCTTGGCCGGGTTGTTGATCAACGGCCACCGGCAACAACCGGTAGCCATGCGCACCGCCAGCCTGGCTGAGCTGGAGGGTGATGATCTGATCGCCGGCCTGATGGATCTGCGCCGTCTGGTTCACCCCCACCACTGAACGAAATAGCGCTACACAGCGCAACATTTCTTAACTTGCGGCTCGCCTTTGTGCGTGGAATAGTCGACCGAGCAATTGCTTGGTTGACCCCCACAAAAATTACAAAGGAGGAAGCCCTGTGGCTAATGCGATTCGTTTGCCGCTGGAAGTGTTTTACGAACGCGAGACCCGTCATCCGAATAAACGCTACATGGTGCAACCTCTGCCGGATGGTCGCCTGCAAGAGCTGAGTTGGGCCGAGGTCGGCGAGCAAGCACGCCGCGCCGCCAACTGGTTGCGCGGTCGAGAGCTGCCGCCAGGCAGTCGTATCGCGATCATTTCAAAAAACTGTGCTCACTGGATCGTTGCCGATCTGGCCATCTGGATGGCCGGGCACGTGTCGGTGCCGCTGTACCCGAACCTGACCGCCGAGTCTGTGGGCCAAGTGCTGGAACACGCCGAGGCATCACTGGTATTCGTCGGCAAGCTGGATGACTGGCCAAGCATGGCGGCTGGCGTCCCCGACACCCTTCCCTGCATTGGCCTGCCGTTGCGCCCGCAGGCTGAATTCAGCTATCTGTGGGATGACCTGCAGGCCTGCACGCCGATTCAGGATGCGCCAAAGCCTGCGGCCAATCAGCTCGCCACCCTTATCTATACCTCCGGTACCACCGGCACGCCCAAAGGCGTGATGCACAACTTCAGTAACCTGGGTTTCGCCGCCAGTCATGCTACCGAGCTGTTTGCTGTCACGGAGGAGGACCGGGTGTTGTCCTATCTGCCGTTGTGTCATGTGGCCGAGCGCATGTTTGTCGAACTGGCATCCATCTATGGTGGGCAGACGGTGTTCTTCGCCGACAATCTGGATACCTTCCTCGAGGATCTCAAGCGCGCGCGCCCGACGGTGATATTCGGTGTGCCGCGTATCTGGACCAAGTTCCAAATGGGTGTGTACAGCAAGATGTCGGCGGAGAAGCTCGACTTCCTGCTCAAACTGCCGTTGATCGGCCGCCTGCTGGGTAAGAAAGTCTTAGCCGGGCTGGGCCTGGACGCCGTGCGCTATGCGCTATCCGGTGCCGCGCCTGTGCCCGAGGCCTTGCTCGATTGGTACAAGCGTCT
>JBFKAF010000020.1:0-16786 GCA_041621735.1 Pseudomonas sp. | reverse complement strand
ACCGGCCTGTCACGCCGGGGGTCGCGGGTTCGAGTCCCGTCCGCTCCGCCAGTTACGAGAAGGCGCATCCTCGGATGCGCCTTTCTTCTATCCGGATTTTACCCACACTGCGCGGCTGCTTATTTTTGTACAGTCGTTCTGGGGGACACATGCTGCAGAACATCAGGGACAATTCACAGGGTTGGATTGCTAAAACCATTATTGCCATCATCGTCATGCTGTTGGCGCTGACTGGCGTCGAGGCTATTTTTACCGGTTCCAGCAACAGTCAAGATGCCGCAAAAGTGAACGGCAAAGAAGTCAGCCTGAATGAACTCGGGCAAGCGGTTGAGATGCAGCGGCGTCAGTTGCTGCAGCAGCTTGGCCGTGATTTCGATGCTTCCTTGCTGGATGAGAAGCTGCTGCGTGAAGCTGCGTTGAACGGTCTGATTGACCGCACGCTCTTGCTGCAAGGAGCGACTGACGCCAACTTCGCATTTTCCCAACAAGCGCTGGATCAAGTGATTCTGCAAACCCCCGAGTTTCTCGTGGATGGTAAGTTCAGTGCCGATCGCTTCGATCAGGTGATCCGTCAGCTTGGCTACAACCGGCTGCAGTTTCGCCAGATGCTTGAGCAGGAAATGTTGATTGGTCAGTTGCGAGCAGGCTTGTCCAACAGCAGTTTTGTCACTACGGCTGAAGTAGTCGCATTCGCTCGTTTGGAAAAACAGACGCGCGATTTCGCTACCTTGACCTTGAAAGCCGACAGCGCTGCGGTTCAGTTGAGTGATGATGACATCAAGGCTTACTACGATGCGCAAGCCACTCAGTTCATGAGCCCGGAACAAATAGTTTTGGATTATGTCGAGCTGAGCAAGGAGGGCTTCTATGCTCAGATCGAAGTGAGCGAAGAGGCGCTGAAGAGTGCCTACGAGAATGAGATCGCCAACCTGGCTGAGCAACGTCAGGCGGCGCATATTCTGATCGAGGTGAATGATTCACTTAGCGACGAACAGGCCAAGGCCAAGATTGACGGCGTGCACAAGCGCCTGCAGCAAGGCGAAGATTTTGCTGCGCTAGCTAAAGAGCTTTCTGACGATCCGGGTTCGGCTGTTAATGGTGGCGATCTGGGTTATGCCGGTCCCGGCGTCTATGACCCGGCCTTTGAGGAAGCCTTGTATGCCTTGAAGGATAGCGAAGTGTCCATGCCGGTACGCAGTGAGTTCGGCTGGCATCTGATCAGGCTTTTGGGCGTGCAGGCGCCAGAAGTGCCAAGCTTTGCCAGTTTGAAAAACAAGTTGGAGCGTGAACTGAAGGCGCAAAAGGTTGAGCAGCGTTTTGTCGAGGTCAGCAAAGAGCTGGAAGACTCGGCGTTTGAGGCGTCCGACCTGACTCAACCTGCACAGGAGCTGGGGCTGGAGATCAAAACCACTGAAGCTTTTGGGCGTGAAGGTGGGCAGGGTTTGACTGCTAACCGCCAGGTTATTCAGGCGGCGTTCAGTGCCGAAGTGTTGGAAGACGGCAGCAACAGCAGTGTCATCGAGCTCGACCCGAACACTGCCGTGGTGGTGCGCGTTAAAGAGCACAGAAAGCCTGAGCGGTTAGCGCTCGAGCAAGTGGCGGACAGCATACGCACGCAGTTAACCGAGGTTCGTGCCAGCGAAGCCGCCAAGGCGCAAGGCGAGGAGCTCTTGGCTGCTTTGCAGAATGGGCAGACTCCGGTTAATCAGGCCTTGGCAGGGCAAACCTGGAACGTAGTCGAGGCGGCTACGCGCAGTCAGGAGGGCGTTGAGCCGGTAGTACTCCAGGCGTTGTTCCGTATGCCCAAGCCTGCTGATCGCGAACAGCCAAGCTTTACCGGTGTCAGTCTCAATAATGGCGATTTTGTGGTTGTCCGTTTGGATGGAGTGAGCCAGCCTGAAGGGGCCTTGAGTGCGGAAGATAGAGCCATGTACGGTCGCTTCCTGGCCTCGCGGAGTGGTCAGCAAGACTTTTCCGCGTTTCGTAAGTATCTGAAAGATAATGCGGATATCGAGCGTTTCTGATCTCGCTGGAAAAAAAGGCCGCTTTAAGCGGCCTTTTTTATTCACGAGTGTTAGCTATCAGTCTTCGTCCATGGCGCCCATGGCGGTGGTGTTGAAGCCGCCATCGACGTAGAGGATTTCACCGCTGATGCCGGACGCCAGATCGGAACAGATGAAGGCGCCGGCGTTGCCGACTTCCTCGATGGTCACGTTGCGCCGTAGCGGTGTCTGCTTCTCGTTGGCGGCAAGCATCTTACGGAAGCTCTTGATGCCGGAGGCTGCGAGTGTGCGGATAGGCCCGGCGGAGATGGCGTTAACGCGTGTGCCCTCTGGGCCAAGGCTGCCAGCCAGGTAGCGTACACCGGCTTCCAGGCTGGCTTTGGCCATGCCCATCACGTTGTAGTTCGGCATGGTCCGCTCGGCGCCCAAGTAGGACAGCGTGAGCAGGCTGCCATTGCGGCCCTTCATCATCTCGCGACCGGCTTTGGCCAGGGCTACCAGGCTGTAGGCGCTGATATCATGAGCAATACGAAAGCCTTCGCGGGTGGTGACGTCGGTGAAGTCGCCGTTCAATTGGTCGCCAGGGGCGAAACCGACCGAGTGAACGATGCAGTCCAGACCGTCCCACTTCTTGCTCAGGGCCTCGAAAACCGAGACGATTTCCTCATCGCTGGCCACATCACAAGGGAAGCACAGTTCGGGGTTGGAGCCCCAGCCTGCCGCGAACTCTTCGACTCGCCCTTTGAGTTTCTCGTTCTGATAAGTGAAGGCCAACTCTGCGCCTTCTCGGTGCATGGCCGCGGCGATACCCGAGGCGATGGACAGTTTGCTGGCAACGCCAACGATCAGTACGCGCTTACCGCTTAGAAAACCCATGTGTGTTCTTCCTCTTCCTGCTTTAAGGATTAATCGGCAGTGGCTGGGGCCATGAAGGCGGCTTCCAGCAACTGCCGTGTGTAGATGTGCTGAGGTGCTGCGAAGATCGTCTCGGCACGGCCTTGTTCGACCACCTGACCCTCCTTGACCACTATCAGGTGGTGACTGATCGCTCGAACCACCGCCAAATCATGGCTGATGAACAGGTAGCTCAGGTTGTACTTGGCCTGTAATGTTCGCAACAACTCGACTACTTGACGTTGAACAGTCCGGTCGAGCGCGGAAGTCGGCTCGTCCAACAGTATCAGCGCCGGCTTCAGCACCAGTGCACGGGCAATAGCAATTCGCTGCCGTTGCCCACCAGAAAACTCGTGAGGGTAGCGATGCCGGGTTTCCGGATCCAGGCCTACCTCCAAAAGCGCGTCGATAATCGCTTGTTCCTGCTCTGCGGGCGTGCCCATGCGGTGTATGCGCAGGCCTTCACCAACAATCATGCCGACCGACATCCGCGGGCTCAGGCTGCCAAAAGGGTCCTGAAATACCACCTGCATCTGCCGGCGTAGCGGGCGCACCTCTTGTTGCGACAAGCCCTCCATGGCCTGACCCCGAAAGCGAATGGCGCCCTGACTGCCGAGCAGACGAAGGATGGCCAAACCGAGGGTGGACTTGCCAGAACCGCTTTCGCCGACGATGCCCAGGGTTTGGCCTTGAGGCAGGCTGAAATTGATTCCATCCACCGCTTTCACATAATCGACGGTTCTGCGCAGCAGTCCTTTCTTGATCGGGAACCACACGCGCAGATCGTCGACCTCCAGGATCGGCTCGCCGGGCGGATTGGCAACCGGTTCGCCGCTGGGCTCGGCACCGAGCAGTTCCTGGGTATAGGGATGCTGCGGTGCATGGAACAGCGATTCACACGACGCTTGTTCGACGATCTGTCCGCGCTGCATGACACATACTCGATGAGCAATTCGTCGAACCAGATTGAGATCGTGACTGATCAGCAGCAGGGCCATGCCCAGGCGCGCTTGTAGCTCTTTGAGTAATTCGAGGATTTTTAGCTGGACGGTGACATCCAGGGCAGTGGTCGGCTCATCTGCGATCAACAGCTCAGGCTCGTTGGCCAGGGCCATGGCGATCATCACCCGCTGGCGTTGGCCGCCAGACAGCTCATGTGGATAGGCCTTGAGGCGTTTGTGTGGCTCGGGAATGCCGACCAGGTCGAGCAGCTCAAGTGTACGTGCGGTGGCGGCTTTGCCTGTCAGGCCCTTGTGCAGCGCCAGCACTTCGTTGATCTGCTTTTCGATGCAGTGCAACGGGTTAAGCGAGGTCATGGGCTCCTGGAAGACCATGGCAATGCGATTGCCACGGATACCGCGCAGCCTGTTCTCATTCAGCTTGAGCAGGTCTTCTCCAGCGTAGTGAATGCTGCCTGTCGGGTGCTGGGCCAGGGGGTAGGGCAGTAATCGCAAGATCGAGTGCGCGGTGACCGATTTGCCGGAACCGCTCTCGCCAACCAGGGCTAGCGTCTCGCCGCGACGGATATCGAAGCTGACGGCTTCGACCACCCGCTGTTTGGCGTCGCCGGTGACGAATTCGACCGCCAGGTCACGGACTTCGATGAGGGGGGCGGAATCGGTCATCTTATTTCCTCGGGTCGAAGGCATCGCGCGCCGCTTCGCCGATAAACACCAGCAGGCTCAACATGATCGCCAGTACGGCAAAGGCACTGATGCCCAGCCATGGTGCTTGTAGGTTGGACTTACCCTGGGCGACCAGTTCGCCCAACGAGGGTGCGCCAGGCGGCAGGCCAAAGCCGAGAAAGTCCAGCGCGGTCAGGGTGCCGATGGCGCCCGTGAGGATGAATGGCATGAAGGTCATGGTCGACACCATGGCGTTGGGCAGGATGTGGTTGAACATGATGGCGCCGTTCTGCATGCCCAGGGCGCGGGCGGCGCGGACATATTCCAGATTGCGGCCACGGAGAAATTCAGCGCGTACCACATCGACCAGGCTCATCCAGGAGAACAGCAGCATGATGCCCAGCAGCCACCAGAAGTTCGGTTGCACGAAACTGGCGAGGATGATCAACAGGTACAGCACCGGCAGGCCCGACCAGACTTCCAGAAAGCGCTGTCCG
Source organism: Pseudomonas sp. (assembly GCA_041621735.1). Lineage (GTDB taxonomy): Bacteria > Pseudomonadota > Gammaproteobacteria > Pseudomonadales > Pseudomonadaceae > Aquipseudomonas. The sequence continues at coordinate 11,767 of JBFKAF010000020.1, read as the reverse complement.
ACCAGATCGACCCAGCCGCCGTAAAATCCCTGCAAGGCGCCGGCGAACACACCGATGATCGAGCTCAGTACGGTCAGAATCAGGGCGAACAACACCGAGATGCGGAAGCCGTAAATCACCCGCGCCAATACATCGCGGCCCTGGTCGTCGGTGCCCAGCCAGTTAGCGTTGGAGGGCGGCGCGGGGGCGGGCACCTCCAGGTCGTAATTGATGCTGGAGTAGCTGAAGGGGATAGGTGGCCAAAGCGTCCAGCCGTCTTTCGCTGCGATCAGCTCCTGAATGTACGGGCTTTTGTAGTTCGCTTGCAGCGGGAACTCGCCGCCGAACACGGTCTCCGGGTAGCGCTTGAATACCGGGAAAAACCATTCACCGTCGTAGCGTACGGCGAGCGGTTTGTCGTTGGCGATCAACTCGGCGCCGAGGCTGACGAAGAACAGCGAGAGGAAGATCCACAGCGACCACCAGCCACGTTTGTGGGCCTTGAAACGCTCGAAGCGTCGTTGGTTGAGTGGGGAGAGGGCCATTTCAATTCTCCCGGCTTTCAAAGTCGATGCGTGGATCGACCAGGGTATAGGTGATGTCGCCGATCAGTTTCACGACCAGGCCCAATAAGGTGAAGATGAACAGGGTGCCGAAGACCACCGGATAGTCGCGGTTGATCGCCGCCTCGAAGCTCATCAGGCCGAGGCCATCGAGGGAGAAGATCACCTCGATCAGCAAGGAGCCGGTGAAGAACAGACCGATAAAGGCCGCCGGGAAGCCGGCGATGATGATCAGCATGGCGTTGCGGAACACATGGCCATAGAGCACGCGGTTGTTGGTCAGGCCCTTGGCGCGCGCGGTGACCACGTACTGTTTGTTGATTTCGTCGAGGAAGCTGTTTTTGGTCAGCAGGGTCAAGGTGGCGAAGTTGCCGATGACCAGCGCCGTGATCGGCAGGGCCAGGTGCCAGAAGTAATCGAGCAGCTTGCCGGCAAAGCTGAGCTCATCGAAGTTGTTCGAGGTCAGGCCGCGCAGTGGAAACCAGTCCAGGTAGCTGCCGCCGGCAAATACCACGATCAACAGGATGGCGAAGAGGAAGGCAGGAATCGCGTAGCCGACGATGATCGCGGAACTGGTCCAGACGTCGAAGGCACTGCCATGCCGGGTCGCCTTGGCGATGCCCATGGGGATCGAGACCAGGTACATGATCAGGGTGCTCCACAGTCCGAGCGAGATCGACACCGGCATCTTCTCGATGATCAGGTCGATGACTTTGGCATCGCGAAAGAAGCTTTCGCCGAAGTCGAGTTGGGCGTAATTCTTCAGCATGATCCAGAAGCGTTCGGGAGCTGGCTTGTCGAAGCCATACAGGCGCTCGATCTCGGCGATCAGGTCGGGGTCGAGTCCCTGCGCGCCACGGTAATTGGAGCCAGCCACTGCCACCTCGGCGCCGCCGCCGGCGATCCGGCTGGTGGCGCCCTCGAACCCCTCCAGCTTGGCGATCATCTGTTCCACTGGGCCACCGGGAGCGGCCTGGATGATGAGGAAGTTGATCAGCAGGATGCCGAATAGGGTGGGAATGATCAGCAACAGGCGACGGACAATATACGCCAGCATCTTATTGCTCCGTGCTCGCCGGTTCGGCGGCTTCTGTCGCCGGCTGTGGCTTAACCCACCAGGTATTCAGGCCTATGTCGTATTGCGGGGTGATTTCTGGGTGTTGCAGGCGATTCCAGTAGGCCACGCGCCAGGTCTTGATGTGCCAGTTGGGAATGACGTAGTGGCCCCAGAGCAATACACGATCCAGGGCGCGGGTGTGGGCGATCAGGCTCTGGCGTGAGTCGGCGTTGATCAGACCGTCGACCAGTTGATCGATTGCCGGGTCCTTCAGGCCGATAAAGTTACGGCTGCCGGGGTTGTCCGCGCTGCTGGAGTGCCAGTACTCGCGTTGCTCGTTTCCCGGCGAGTTGGATTGGCCGAAGCCGCCGACAATCAGGTCGAAGTCCCGCGAGCGCAGGCGGTTGATGTACTGCGACACGTCGACCCGGCGGATCACCAGCTCCATGCCGAGGTCCGCCATGTTGCGTTTGAATGGCAGCAACACGCGTTCGAACTCGGTTTGCGCCAGGAGGAACTCGAAGCTGACTGGATTGCCCTCGGCATTGAGCATCTGGTCGCCGTCGATGCGCCAGCCGGCTTCCTGCAGCAGCTGGTAGGCGCGGCGTTGCTGTTTGCGAATGATGCCGCTGCCATCGGTGACGGGCACCCGGAACTCTTCGGTAAAAACCTTGGGGGCGATCTGCTCGCGCAACGGCTCGAGGATTTTCAGTTCGTCAGGGCCGGGCAGGCCACTGGAGGCCAGTTCGGAGTTATCGAAATAGCTGTGAGTGCGGGTGTAAGCACCGTTGAACAGTTGCTTGTTGGCCCATTCGAAATCGAACAGCAAGCCGAGCGCCTCACGCACCCTGGGGTCCTGAAACAGCGGGCGACGAATATTGAAGATGAAGCCCTGCATGCCAGTGGGGTTATGGTTGTCGATCTCTTCCTTGATCAGCTGGCCATTGGCGACCGCCGGCGTGTCGTAGGCAGTGGCCCAGTTTTTCGCACTGGTTTCCAGCCAGTAATCGTACTGGCCCGCCTTCAGGGCTTCCAGCGCCACTGTGTTGTCGCGGTAGTAGTCGATGCGCATGCTGTCGAAGTTGTAGAAACCGCGATTGACCGGCAGGTCCTTGCCCCACCAGTCAGCGACCCGCTGGTAACGAATGGAGCGACCGGCTTTGACCTCGGCGACTCTATACGGGCCGCTACCCAGTGGAATCTCCAGGTTGCTTTTGCTGAAGTCGCGCTCGGCCCACCAGTGTTTGGGCAGCACCGGCAGTTGGCCAAGAATCAGCGGCAGCTCACGGTTACCCGCATGCTTGAAGATAAAACGCACCTTCAGCGGGCTCTCGACTTCGACCTTGTCGACATCGGCGTAGTAGCCGCGGTAGGTGGGCGAGCCCTCAGTCATCAGGGTCTCGAAGGTGAACTTGACGTCTTCTGCGGTCACCGGTTGGCCGTCATGAAAGCGCGCTTCGGGGCGCAGGTAGAAGCGCACCCAGGCATTGTCCGGGGCTTTTTCGATTTTTTCCGCGAGCAGGCCGTATTCGGTGAAGGGCTCGTCAAGGCCATGGCGCGTGAGGGTGTCGTAGATCAAGCCGATATCGTCGGCAGACACACCCTTATTGATGAAAGGGTTGAGGCTGTCGAAACCGCCAAAACCTGCCTGGCGGAAGTTGCCACCTTTCGGTGCCTGCGGATTGACGTAGTCGAAGTGCTGGTAATCGGCGGGGTACTTGGCGGGCTCGTCATACAGGGTCAGCGCGTGCTTGGGCGCAGCTTGGGTCAGGCTGGCCAGGCCGAGCAGTAACAGGCTGCTGGCGTGCAGGAAGCTGCGCAGCGGATGAGTCATCGAGCATTCTCCGAGGATTGCAGCCACCACGTGCGCAGGCCCAGGGTATAGGGCGGCGTGGTGACGAAGGCGAAGCGGTTGCGGTACGCCAGACGGTGGTAATCGATGTACCAATTGGGAATGGTGTAGTGCTGCCAGAGCAGCACGCGGTCGAGAGCGCGAGTCGCGGCAATCTGCTCATCGCGGGTCTTGGCCGAGAGCAATTTGTCGAGCAGGGCGTCGACCACCGGGTGGCTGACGCCCGCATAGTTCTTGCCACCCTTGAGCTTGGCTTGGCTGGAGTGGAAGTACAGCGACTGCTCCAAGCCAGGGCTGAGGGTTTGCGGCAAGGTCAGCAAAATCATGTCGAAGTCGAATTGATCCAAGCGCTGCTTGTACTGCGCTCGGTCGACGGTGCGCAGATTGGCTTCGATGCCGATGCGTGCAAGGTTCTCGGTATAGGGTTGGAGAATCCGTTCCAGGTTTGGATTGACCAGCAGGATTTCCAGGCGCAACTGCTCGCCTTGCTGATTCAGCAGACGTTGCCCCGAAGGCTTCCAGCCGGCGTCGGCCAATAGACCGAGGGCGCGGCGCAGGGTTTCCCGTGGGATGCCGTGGCCATCGGTTTGCGGCATGACAAAGGGCTCGGTGAACAGGCGCGCCGGCAACTGTTTGCGGTAAGGCGAAAGCAGCAGCCACTCCGCGCCTTCAGGCTTGCCGGTGGCAGAGAACTCGCTGTTGGGGTAGTAGCTACTGGCCCGGGTGTAGGAGCTGTTGAACAACGCACGGTTGCTCCACTCGAAATCGAACATCAGCCCCAACGCTTCACGCACCTTGCGCTGGGCGAAAGCCGGGCGACGGGAATTGATGAATAATGCCTGGGTTTGCGTGGGGATCTGATGCGGTATTTCCGCCCGGATCACCTCGCCACGCGCGACCGCGGGAACGTTGTAGCCGTTGGCCCAGTTCTTCGCCTGTTGCTCGATGTAGAAGTCGAACTCGCCAGCCTTGAACGCCTCGAACGCGACGTGGCTGTCGCGATAGAACTCCACCTCGACGCGGTCGAAGTTGTACTTGCCGCGATTGACCGGCAGCTTCTCGCCCCACCAGTCTTTCACCCGTTCGAAGCTCAGGCTGCGCCCCGGGTTGACCTGGGTGATGCGGTAAGGCCCGCTGCCCAGTGGCGGCTCGTAGGTGGTGGCCTTGAAATCGCGGTCTTTCCAGTAATGTTGCGGCAGCACCGGCAATTCACCGAGGCGCAGAATCAGCAGCGGGTTGCCCGAGCGTTTGAATACGAAGCGGATGCGGTGACGATTGAGGATATCGACGCGCTGCACTTCCTGCAGGTTGGTGCGGTACTGCGGGTGGCCCTGCTTAAGTAACAACCGGTAGGAAAACGCCACGTCATAGGCAGTGATGGGCTTGCCGTCGTGGAAACGTGCCTCAGGGCGCAGGTTGAACACCGCCCAGCTGCGCTCGTCGCTGTATTCGACCGACTTGGCAATCAGCCCGTAACTCGACGCTGGCTCATCACCTGAGGGGTCGTAGATGCCGGTGCCGGCCATCAGTGTTTCGTTCAGGCCGGTCACGCCGTATTGCAGAAAATTGGCCGTAGAGATCGGGCTGGTACCCTTGAGGGCGTAATGGTTGAGGGTGTCGAAACTGCCCGCGCCCATTATCCGCAGAGTCCCGCCTTTAGGCGCAGCGGGGTTGACCCAATCGAAATGGGTGAAACTGGCGGGATATTTGAGCGTGCCGAACTGAGCGTAACCGTGGCTCTCGCGAACGATCGCCGATGCGGGAAAGCTGATGGCCAAGCTGAGGAACAGCGAGAGGAGGGGACGTATCAAGTGAAAGATCCGATCCGTGGCGGCTTTTAGGCTTCTAGTCCGGTACAGTAACAGCTTGTATCCGCTGGAAAAAGACCAAGCCACGTTGCGCGACAAGGCAGCGTTTTGCCACTCTAGGAATAAATCATAGCGAGGCCATGAACTTGGAGACACGTTGCCATGGATTGCAGTCATGGATTGATCGCATAAACGAAGCCGAGCTGCCCGCTCTGGCCGCTGTGGTGCAGGATTTGCACCGGTTGGCCCAGGAAGAAAAATCTTCGGTCAAACAGTTGGCCGATGTCTTGTTGCGCGATGCCTCGTTGACCTCCAAGGTTCTGCGTGTGGCCAACAGTGTCTATTACAACCCCTCGCAAGAAACCATCCGTACTATTTCGCGAGCCATCGTGTTGATCGGCTTCGACAATGTGCGTCTGATCGGCCTGTCGGTCAGTCTGATCGATGGCTTGCTGACCCGTGCGCCTCGTGAGCAGCTGCAAGAGTTGTTGGCGCGCTCTTTTCATGCGGCCGTCCAGGCGCGCAATCTGGCTGGCTACGTTCTCTCCAGGCATGAAGAGGAAGTGTTTATCGCGGCCTTGCTCTATCACATGGGCGAGCTGGCCTTCTGGGGCTGTGGCGGTGAGCAAACCGACGAACTGGCCAGTGCCCTGGAGCAGCCGGGCGTGGATGCCGAAGAGGCCGTGCGCGCCGTGCTCGGCACCAGTTTTCGACAATTGACCCAGGGCCTGGTGAAGGACTGGAACCTGGGTGCCATCGTCAGTCTGGCGCATAGCGGTGCCAGCCATAATGACCCGGCGGTACTGGCGGTCAGCCTGGGTATGCAGATTGGCGAGGCGGCCTTGCAGGGGTGGGACTCTCCCGCAATGGAGCGTCTGGTCGAGCAGGTGGCGGATTTTATCGGGGTGTCTGCCGAGGAGGCCATGCAGCAGGTGTTGGCGAGTGCCGATGAGGCGGTAAAAGTGGCCGCCACCTTCGGTGCCAGCAAGCTGTGTCGGTTGATCCCCAACACCGATCCTGAGCAGATCCGCGTGCAGCAGGAACAGCGCAAGGCGAAGCTGTTAGAAGCAAATTTGCTGATTATGCAGCAGGCCCTGCAAGAGCTCGGCATGATGGCGTCGCAGCGAGCGGACGTCGGGCTGATTCTCGATACCTTGCTTAACGGCTTGCACCAAGGCGCGGGTCTGGAACGAGTGATGTTGGTGGTGCTGGCCGACGGACAAAGCTGCTTTCGCGCCAAACGGGTGGTGGGTGAAGGCACCGAAGACTGGCTGAATGACTTTCTACTGCCGGTCCAGCAACGTGAGCAGTCGCATATTTTCAGTTATGTGCTGCGCAACAAAGAGGCGCTATGGATGGGAGTGCCGGCCAGTTATAGCTTGAATGAACTGGTTACCCAACCGATCCGCCAGCGCCTGGGGCAGGGCATGTTCTTCGTCGCCCCACTGTTGGCGGGAACCCGCGAGATCGGGGTGCTGTATGCCGACAGTCGGGTGTCCGGTCGTGCGCTGAAGCATGAGCAGTTCGTCGCCTTTCAGCGCTTCACCCAGCTCACCGGGCGCTGCTTGCTGGCGCTGACCAGGCGCGGCTAATCAGTGCGGCAGGTATAAGGTGAGGGTCTGCCCTGGCTTGAGGGCACTGCTGGTTTGCGGGTTCCAGCGTCGCAGGTTTTTCAACTGCACCTTGTGGCGTTGGGCGATGAGCGACAGCGAATCGCCTTTGCGTACCTTGTAATAGCTGGTGCTTCTGCGTTCACCGTTAGCGGCGAGCGGCGTGCTGCCACCGCGTAGCACCAGGGTCTGTCCCGCGCGCAGATTGTTGCCCGAGAGCTTATTCCAGCGCCGTACATCCTGGACCGAGACCCTATGTGCCTTGGCGATCTGCCACAGGCTGTCACCGTTTTTTACCCGGTAGCTGCGCGGCGTGGTTGCCCGCGTGGCGACGTTCTGCAACGTCTGCTGATTAGGCTGTAGGCCCGGTTGCGCTGGAATGCTCAGCACCTGGCCGATGCGCAAACGATTGCTCGAGAGTTTGTTGAGGTCTTTGAGGGCGCTGACCGTCAGCTGATAGCGGTTGGCGATGGCGTGCAGGCTGTCGCCGGAACGTACGGTGTATTGCTGCCAGTTCAGCAATTCCTGAGGCTTCATCGCGGTGAGGGTGGCGACCAGCGTTTCAGCCTTATCGGTCGGCACTAGCAGATGTTGCGGGCCGTCCAGGGTAATACGTTTCTTGAATGCTGGATTGAGCTGAAACAGCAGGTCTTCATCGAGATCGGCCAACTCAGCAACACGTGACAGGTCCACGCCTTTTTTGACGGCGATTTGCTCGAAGTAGGGTTCGTTGGCGATGGGGTTAAGGCTGACGCCGTAGGCTTGCGGGGTCAGCACCACCTGCGACAGTGCCAGCAGCTTGGGCACGTAGTTTTGCGTCTCCTGCGGCAGCGCCAGATTCCAGTAGTCGGTCGGCAGGCCCAGTTTTTGATTGCGCTCTATGGCCCGGCTGACCCGGCCTTCGCCGGCATTGTAGGCGGCGAGGGCGAGCAGCCAGTCACCGTTGAACATCTCATGCAGGCGCGACAGGTAGTTCATGGCTGCATTGGTCGATGCCATGACGTCGCGGCGGCCGTCATACCAGCTGGTCTGACGCAGGTTGAAGTAGCGGCCGGTCGAGGGAATGAACTGCCACAAGCCAACGGCATTGGCTGACGAGTAGGCGAAGGGATTGTAGGCACTTTCGATCATCGGCAGCAGTGCCAGCTCCATTGGCATGTCGCGCTCTCGCAGGCGTTCGACTATGTAATGGATGTACGGGCTGCTGCGCTCGCCGACCTTTTCGACAAACGAGGGGTTGCTGACGAACCACAACCGCTGTTGCTCGATGCGCGGATGAATACCGATTTCATCTTGTAGCTGGTAACCGTTGCGGACCACGTCCCAGATGTCATCGGGCGCTTCGGGTGTGACGCGAGTGGTCAGCCATTCGGGCTCTTGCTGCAGTTTTACGACCGGATGGGGGGCGTGGGAGCGGTCGTTGCCGGTGCTTTGACAGCCGACCAGGGTGGCACACAACAGCACTGAAAGAGTTCGGCTGCTGAGCGACAATGCCTTTGAATTCAATATCTTGCGTATTATTAAAGGCATTGGTCGGCGAGTTCTTCCCGGCGTAAAGGTCGGGGGATTCTAGGAACCGTAACCAGGCTGGTCAAGTTTTAACCAGCCTGTTTGCGCGGTTGTCGACCTTTCAGAAGTTATCTTTCCAGGCCCGCAGGCCGGCAAAGACCCCGCTTGCCGAGCGATTCCTGGCGCCGTCCCGTTGGTCTATTTTTTCTTTAATAGATGTTTCGGCGCTGCGCAGGAAGGGGTTGGTTGCGCGCTCCAGGGACAGGGTGGAGGGCAGGCTGATTCGGCCTGACTCGCGCCAGGCACTGACTTCGGCCAGGCGTTGGGCGACCTGTGGGTTGTGCGGCTCGACGGCTTGGGCGAAGCGCAGGTTGCTCAAGGTGTATTCGTGGGTGCAGTACACCAGGGTTTGTCCTGGCAGGGCCGCCAGGCGGCTCAGCGAATCGTGCATCTGCTCGGCAGTGCCTTCGAACAAGCGCCCGCAGCCTGCCGCGAACAAGGTATCGCCACAGAACAACCAGTGCTGCTCGGCCTGGTAGTATGCGATATGCCCCAGGGTATGTCCGGGGACTTCGATGACGCGAAAGGTATGGCCGAGGACTTCGACCCGATCGCCTTCGCCGAGCGCCAGGTCACGCGCAGGAATATTCTCCTTTGCCGGCCCCAGGACGCGCGCGCCTGTCGCCGCCTTGAGCTGCTCTACGCCGCCGATATGATCGTGGTGGTGGTGAGTGACGAGGATGTCGCTCAATTGCCAATCGGCATGCGCGGCCAGCCAGGCCTGCACTGGCGCCGCATCACCCGGGTCGACCACGGCGCAGCGGCGCCGCTCGGGGTCCTGCAGCAGCCATATATAGTTGTCGGTGAAGGCGGGGAGTGCGTCGATCTTTATCATGATGCAGGTCGCTAAGCGGGTCACAAAGGTGCATCTTAGGCCTCATTGGCACTGACGGCTATGCAGGTAATTTTTATGTCTGATCATCCGTTCGCCCAAGCCGATGGCGACTGGCTCAATTTGATTGCCGCCGCGCGGGGTTGGTTCAATGGTCCACAGGGGCGCTTGTTGCTTGGCGAAGAACAGCGTTTGCTCGAGAGCGAACTGGCACGTTTTTTCGGCGGCTATCTGCTGCATTACGGACCCTCCAACCAGAGCGCGCCGGATGCCGCGCAGATTCAGCGCAGCGTGCGCGTCGGCGCCCCCTTCAGCGGGGTGGAGATTGTCTGCGAGGAACAGGCCTGGCCGCTGACCGAGTCCGCCGCCGATGTCGTGCTGCTGCAGCACGGCCTCGATTTCAGTCTGTCACCGCATGGTTTGCTGCGCGAAGCGGCGCGTAGCGTGCGCCCGGGTGGGCATCTGCTGGTGGTCGGCATCAACCCCCTGAGTGCCTGGGGCGTGCGCCATCTGTTTACTCGCGATGCCTTGCGCCAGGCGCGTTGTATCGCGCCCAACCGCGTCTGTGACTGGCTCGACCTGCTGGGTTTCGCGCTGGAGAAACGCCGCTTCGGATGCTATCGTCCGCCGCTTGCTTCCACTGCTTGGCAAGCGCGCCTGGCGCCTCTGGAGGCCTGGGGCGGTGCCTGGCAATCGCCGGGTGGCGGCTTCTACCTGTTGGTGGCGCGCAAGCTGGTGATCGGCCTGCGCCCGCTGCGTCAGACCCGGCGCGAGCCAGCGGGCAAATTGGTGCCCATGCCGGTCGCCAAGGTCAGCCGACGAAACGCCGAGCGGTAACTTGAGCCTAGCGGCAGAATTAATTGAGAGACAGGCTCTGCATGAGTGATCAAATCGAGATCTATACCGATGGCGCCTGTAAGGGTAATCCCGGCGTCGGTGGCTGGGGCGCGTTGCTGATTTTCAAAGGCGTGAAAAAAGAGCTGTGGGGCGGCGAGGCCGAGACCACCAACAACCGCATGGAACTGACCGCGGCGATTCGTGCATTGGCCGAATTGAAGCGTGCCTGCGACGTGCTGTTGGTGACCGACTCGCAATACGTCATGCAGGGTATCCAGGACTGGATGCCCAACTGGAAAAAGCGCGGCTGGAAAACTGCAGCCAAGCAGCCGGTGAAGAACGCCGATCTATGGCAGCAGCTGGATGAGCAGGTGAATCGTCATACGGTGACCTGGAAGTGGGTGCGCGGGCATACCGGTCATCCCGGCAACGAGCACGCCGACCAACTGGCCAATCGTGGCGTCGACGAAGTGAGAGCGATGAAACATGCGTAGCGTGGTGTTGGATACCGAAACCACCGGCATGCCGGTTACCGATGGCCACCGGATCATCGAGATCGGCTGTGTCGAGCTGATGGGCCGGCGCCTCACCGGGCGTCACTACCACGTCTACCTGCAACCGGATCGCGAGATCGACGAGGGTGCCATCGCGGTCCACGGCATCACCAACGAGTACTTGCTGGACAAGCCGCGTTTCAAGGACGTGGCCGATGAATTCTTCGAGTTCATCAAGGGCGCGCAGCTGATCATTCACAACGCGGCGTTCGACGTTGGCTTCATCAACAACGAATTCGCCTTGTTGAGGCAGCAGGATCGCGCCGATCTGAGCGAGCACTGCTCGATTCTCGACACCTTGATGCTGGCTCGCGGCCGCCATCCAGGCCAGCGTAATAGCCTAGATGCGCTGTGCAAACGGTATGACGTCGACAACTCGGGGCGCGACCTGCACGGCGCCTTGCTCGATGCCGAGATTCTCGCCGACGTCTACCTGGCGATGACCGGTGGTCAGACCCATCTGTCCCTGGCCGGCGATGGTTCTGAGGGCGATGGCAATGCCCAGCAACCCAGCGCCATCCGCCGCTTGCCGGCCGAGCGCCAGCGCACCCGGATTATCCACGCCAGTGCGGCGGAGTTGGCCGAGCATGCCGCCCGTTTGGCGGTGATCGAAAAGTCCGCCGGTGCACCGTCGTTGTGGGCACAGCTGGAGCAGGCCAAGGTCGAGGGCTGAGGGACGGGGCAATAAGCGCCTCCCTCTGCACAGACAAACGCCCAGGCGCTTGAAGGCGCCTGGGCGTTTGTTTGAGTGATGCCTGGCAGCGGCCAGGTGCCCCCTGCTCTGATCAATCGTGGCGAGGGGCTCGGCTCACTCCTGCACCGACCGCTTCAGTCGAAGACGATGCCTTGCGCCAGCGGCAGCTCGCGGGAGTAGTTGACTGTGTTGGTCTGCCGGCGCATGTAGGCCTTCCAGGAGTCGGAACCGGACTCGCGTCCGCCGCCGGTTTCCTTCTCGCCACCGAAGGCACCACCGATTTCCGCACCGTTGGTGCCGATGTTGACGTTGGCGATGCCGCAGTCGCTGCCGGCGGCACTCTGGAACTGCTCGGCTTCGCGCAGGTCGGTGGTGAACACACAGGACGACAGCCACTGAGGCACTTCGTTGT
>JBFKAF010000019.1:0-17478 GCA_041621735.1 Pseudomonas sp. | reverse complement strand
GTCAAGGACGTGCTGCTGCTCGACGTATCGCCGCTGACCCTGGGTATCGAAACCATGGGCGGGGTGATGACTGCGCTGATCGAGAAGAACACCACCATTCCCACCAAGAAGTCTCAGGTGTTCTCCACTGCCGACGACAATCAGTCGGCAGTGACCATCCATGTGCTGCAGGGCGAGCGCAAGCAGGCGTCGCAGAACAAGTCGCTGGGCAAGTTCGACCTGGCCGAGATTCCGCCGGCTCCGCGTGGCGTACCGCAGATCGAAGTGACCTTCGATATCGACGCCAACGGCATTCTGCATGTCGGTGCGAAAGACAAGGCGACCGGCAAGACTCAATCCATCGTGATCAAGGCCAACTCCGGTCTGTCCGAGGAAGAAATCGAGCAGATGGTGCGCGACGCCGAGGCCAATGCCGAGGAGGATCGCAAGTTCGAAGAGCTGGCGACTGCGCGTAACCAGGGCGATCAGCTGGTGCATGCGACCCGCAAGATGCTCACCGAGGCGGGCGACAAGGCTAGCGCGGACGAAAAAGCGGCAATTGAGAAGATTCTCGGCGAACTAGAAGTCGCAGTGAAGGGCGACGACAAGGCGGCCATCGAAGCGAAAATGGCCGCGCTGTCCGAGGCGACCACGCCGCTGGCGCAGAAGATGTACGCCGAACAGCCGCAGCCAGAAGCTGCCGCTCAAGGTGCCGGCGCCGACAACGGTTCGGCCGATGACGCGGTCGATGCCGAGTTCGAAGAGGTCAAGGAAAACAAGTAAGCGCAAGCTTGTGACCCGCAGGGATGTGGGAAATGCAGCAAGTCGCCGGGTGCGGCTGCTGCCTGCCGCTCCAGCCGGTCGTGGCGTGAGCTGCGCCGGATGATCCGCCACGCGGGAGCTTGCTCCCGCGTTGGCGTGTCTGGAGTAGATGATTTAAGGGTGTAGAAAACTAATGTCTAAACGTGATTATTACGAGGTTCTGGGAGTCGAGCGCGGCGTCAGCGAGGCGGAGCTGAAGAAGGCTTACCGGCGCTTGGCGATGAAGCATCACCCGGACCGTAATCCCGACGATAAAGCGTCGGAAGACAAGTTCAAAGAGGCCAACGAGGCCTATGAGGTGTTGTCCGACGCCAGTAAGCGTGCGGCCTATGATCAGTACGGGCATGCCGGCGTCGACCAGAGCATGGGTGGCGGACACCCGGGTGGCGGAGCGAATTTCTCCGACATTTTCGGCGATGTGTTCAGCGACTTCTTCGGCGGTGCCGCGGGTGGTCGCGGCGGTCGCGGTGGTGCGCAGCGCGGCAGTGATCTGCGCTACACCTTGGAGCTGGGGCTGGAGGAGGCGGTGCGTGGCACCTCGGTGACCATTCGGGTGCCGACTCTGGTCAACTGCAAGACCTGCGAGGGCTCCGGGGCCAAGAAGGGCACCAGTCCGGTGACCTGCACCACCTGCGGAGGCATCGGCCAGGTGCGCATGCAGCAAGGCTTCTTCTCGGTACAGCAGACCTGCCCGCGTTGCCACGGCAACGGCAAGATGATTACCGACCCTTGCGGTTCCTGTCATGGTCATGGCCGTGTGGAAGAGCACAAGACCTTGTCGGTGAAAGTGCCGGCCGGCGTCGATACCGGTGACCGTATCCGTCTCTCGGGTGAGGGCGAGGCGGGCGCTATGGGTGGTCCTGCGGGCGACCTGTATGTGGTGGTCAATGTGCGCGAGCATGCGATCTTTCAGCGTGATGGCAAGCACCTGTACTGCGAGGTGCCGATCAGCTTTGCCGACGCGGCGCTGGGTGGCGAGCTGGAGGTGCCGACCCTGGATGGCCGGGTCAAGCTGAAGATCCCTGAGGGTACCCAGACCGGCAAGCTGTTCCGTTTGCGTGGCAAGGGCGTGGCGCCGGTGCGTGGCGGCGGTGCCGGCGACCTGATGTGTCGGGTGGCGGTGGAGACGCCGGTGCACCTGGATCGGCGTCAGCGTGAGCTGCTCGAAGAGTTCCGTCAGTCGCTGGCTGTCGACAGCTCGCACTCGCCGAAGGCCAATGGCTGGTTTGAGGGTGTGAAGCGCTTCTTTGGCGATTTATAAGTAGGCTGCGGCCGAGGGGTCTGCTGATTGACCCGGCGGCGGGCTTCGAGATTGGAGCGGTAGAGATATGCAGCGTATTGCAGTAATGGGCGCCGCCGGGCGCATGGGCAAGACCCTGATCGAGGCCGTGCAGCAAGCCGAGGGTGTCGGTTTGGGGGCGGCGATTGACCGCCCTGATAGCAGTCTGGTCGGTGCCGATGCGGGCGAGTTGGCGGCCCTGGGTAAGATCGGCGTGCGCCTGTCGGGCGACTTGCGCGATGCGCTGGAGCAGTTCGATGTGCTGGTGGATTTCACCCATCCTTCGGTGACCCTGAAGAATCTGGAGGTCTGCCGTCAGGCCGGCAAGGCCATGGTTATCGGCACTACCGGCTTCAGCGCGGCCGAGAAACAGTTGCTGGTCGATGCGGGCAAGCATATTCCAATCGTCTTCGCCGCCAACTTCAGCGTTGGCGTCAACCTGTGCCTGAAGTTGCTGGATACTGCGGCGCGGGTGCTGGGCGATGACGTGGATATCGAAATCATCGAGGCGCATCACCGGCACAAGGTCGATGCGCCGTCCGGCACCGCATTGCGTATGGGCGAGGTGGTGGCCAATGCGCTGGGTCGCGATCTGGAGAAAGTTGCCGTCTATGGCCGCGAGGGTCAGACCGGTGCCCGTGAGCGCGAGACCATCGGCTTCGCCACCGTGCGTGGCGGGGATGTGGTCGGTGACCACACGGTGCTGTTCGCCGCCGACGGTGAGCGGGTGGAGATCACCCACAAGGCCTCCAGTCGCATGACCTTCGCCAAGGGGGCGGTGCGCGCTGCGCGTTGGCTGGACGGCCGGGCGCCAGGGCTGTACGACATGCAGGACGTGCTGGGGCTTGACTAGGCTCCAGCTTGCGGGGTGGCATCTGCGTATTGGTCGCATTTGCGGGTAGACCGAAAAGCCGGTTTTCTGTAAGCTTCCCGCTTTAGTGTGTCCACTAAAAGTTACGCAGAATGAATCAGATAAAAAAGCGGGGTGACGGTCGATACGTCATCCCGCTTTTTTACAATCTGCGTTTGCTTCAAAGCTTTGATCTTCGGAGGTTTTCTTGACTAAGCCAGCCCTTAAACCTGCCATTCTGGCCCTTGCTGATGGCAGCATTTTTCGCGGCGAGGCCATCGGTGCCGATGGCCATTCAATTGGGGAGGTGGTGTTCAATACCGCCATGACCGGCTATCAGGAAATCCTCACCGATCCCTCCTATGCCCAGCAAATCGTTACCCTGACCTATCCGCATATCGGCAATACCGGCATCACGCCGGAAGATGCCGAGTCCAATCAGGTGTGGGCGGCCGGCCTGATCATTCGTGATCTGCCCTTGATCGCCAGCAACTGGCGCAGCAAGCAGTCGTTGCCGGATTACCTGAAGGAGAACGGCACGGTCGCCATTGCCGGTATCGATACCCGCCGGCTGACCCGCATCCTGCGCGAGAAGGGTTCGCAAAACGGTTGCATCCTGGTGGGCGATGACGCCAGCGAAGAGAAAGCGCTGGAGCTGGCGCGCAGCTTCCCTGGCCTGAAAGGCATGGACCTGGCCAAGGTGGTCAGCTGTAGCGAGCGCTACGAGTGGCGTTCCAGCGTGTGGAATCTGCAGACCGATAGCCACCCAGAAATTCCCGCCGCCGAGTTGCCCTACCATGTGGTGGCCTACGACTACGGGGTCAAGCTGAACATCCTGCGCATGCTGGTTGAGCGCGGTTGCCGTCTTACCGTGGTGCCGGCGCAGACACCGGCCAATGAAGTACTGGCGCTCAATCCGGACGGTGTGTTCCTGTCCAACGGTCCTGGCGATCCGGAGCCTTGCGACTACGCGATCCAGGCGATCAAGGACGTGCTGCAAACCGAGACTCCGGTGTTCGGCATCTGCCTCGGTCACCAGCTGCTGGCGCTGGCCTCTGGGGCCAAGACCATGAAGATGGGTCATGGCCACCACGGTGCCAACCACCCGGTGCAGGATCTGGACTCCGGTGTGGTGATGATCACCAGCCAGAACCACGGTTTTGCCGTGGACGAGGGCGATATGCCGGGCAACTTGCGCGCCACCCACAAGTCATTGTTCGACGGCACCCTGCAGGGTATCGAGCGCACCGACAAGGTCGCCTTCAGCTTCCAGGGTCACCCCGAGGCGAGCCCGGGGCCGAATGATGTTGCCCCATTGTTTGATCGCTTCATCGAAGCCATGGCCAAGCGCCGTTAAGCCTGCCGACTGACCAAAGGATTCGAGTAAGACACATGCCAAAACGTACAGATATCAAAAGCATCTTGATCCTCGGCGCCGGCCCCATCGTGATTGGCCAGGCCTGCGAGTTCGACTATTCCGGCGCTCAAGCGTGCAAGGCCCTTAAAGAAGAGGGCTTTCGCGTCATCCTGGTGAACTCCAATCCGGCCACCATCATGACCGACCCGGCCATGGCCGACGCCACCTACATCGAGCCGATCAAATGGTCCACCGTGGCCAAGATCATCGAGAAGGAGCGTCCCGACGCCCTGCTGCCGACCATGGGTGGGCAGACCGCGCTGAACTGTGCGCTGGACCTGGAAAAGCACGGCGTGCTGGAAAAGTTCGGTGTCGAGATGATCGGCGCCAATGCCGACACCATCGACAAGGCCGAAGATCGCTCGCGCTTCGACAAGGCGATGAAGGACATTGGTCTGGCCTGCCCGGTATCCGGCATCGCGCATAACATGGAAGAGGCCTACGGGGTTCTGGAGAAGGTCGGGTTTCCCTGCATCATTCGGCCGTCCTTCACCATGGGCGGCACCGGTGGTGGCATCGCCTACAACCGTGAAGAGTTCGAGGAAATCTGCGCCCGCGGTATCGATCTGTCGCCGACCAGCGAGCTGTTGATCGACGAATCGTTGATCGGTTGGAAGGAATACGAGATGGAGGTGGTCCGCGACAAGAAGGACAACTGCATCATCGTCTGCGCCATCGAAAACTTCGACCCGATGGGCGTGCACACCGGCGACTCGATCACCGTGGCCCCGGCGCAAACCCTGACCGACAAGGAATATCAGATCCTGCGTAACGCCTCCCTGGCAGTATTGCGCGAGATCGGCGTGGAAACCGGCGGCTCCAACGTGCAGTTCGGCATCTGCCCGAACACCGGGCGCATGGTGGTGATCGAGATGAACCCGCGGGTCTCGCGTTCCTCGGCGCTGGCCTCCAAGGCCACCGGCTTTCCGATCGCCAAGATCGCCGCCAAGCTGGCGGTCGGCTACACCCTCGACGAGCTGCAGAACGACATCACCGGTGGTCGCACTCCGGCGTCCTTCGAGCCGGCGATCGACTACGTGGTCACCAAAATTCCGCGTTTTGCCTTCGAGAAATTCCCCAAGGCCGACGCCCGCCTGACTACGCAGATGAAGTCCGTCGGTGAGGTCATGGCCATCGGCCGGACCTTCCAGGAATCCATGCAAAAAGCCCTGCGTGGCCTGGAAGTCGGCGCGGCCGGCTTCGATCCGAAGCTGGATCTGGCCGATCCGGAAAGCGAAGGCGTGCTCAAGCGTGAGCTGACTGTGCCTGGCGCCGAGCGTATCTGGTACGTCGGCGATGCCTTCCGTGCCGGTAAAACGGTCGAAGAAGTATTCGAACTGACCAATATCGATGAATGGTTCCTGGTGCAGATCGAAGATCTGATCAAGGACGAAGAGCGGGTCAAGACCCTGGGTCTGGCCAGCATCGACCGTGATGCGATGTACAAGCTCAAGCGCAAGGGCTTCTCCGATGCGCGCCTGGCCAAGCTGCTCGGTGTGACCGAGAAAAACCTGCGCAGCCATCGGCACAAGCTGAAAGTGCTGCCGGTGTTCAAACGCGTCGATACCTGCGCCGCCGAGTTCGCCACCGACACCGCCTACATGTATTCGACCTATGAGGAAGAGTGCGAGGCTAACCCGACGTCGCGCGACAAGATCATGATCCTCGGCGGTGGGCCGAACCGTATCGGCCAGGGGATCGAGTTCGATTACTGCTGCGTGCACGCCGCCCTGGCGCTGCGCGAGGATGGCTACGAGACCATCATGGTCAACTGCAATCCGGAAACCGTATCCACCGACTACGACACCTCCGATCGCCTGTACTTCGAGCCGGTGACCCTGGAAGACGTGCTGGAAATCGTCCGGGTCGAGCAGCCGAAAGGCGTGATCGTGCAGTACGGTGGGCAGACTCCGCTGAAGATCTGCCGTGCCCTGGAAGAGGCCGGTGTGCCGATTATCGGCACCTCGCCGGATGCCATCGACCGCGCCGAAGACCGCGAGCGATTCCAGCAAATGGTTCAGCGCCTGAATCTGCGTCAGCCGGCCAACGCCACCGCGCGCAGCGAAGAGGAAGCGATTGCCGCCTCCAAGTCCATCGGCTACCCGCTGGTGGTGCGTCCGTCCTACGTGCTGGGCGGCCGCGCCATGGAGATCGTCTATCAGGAAGACGAGCTCAAGCGTTACATGCGTGAGGCGGTGCAGGTATCCAACGACAGCCCGGTGCTGCTCGATCGTTTCCTCAACTGCGCCATCGAGGTGGACGTGGATGCGGTATGCGATGGCGAGCAGGTGGTGATCGGCGCGATCATGCAACACATCGAGGAGGCGGGTGTTCACTCCGGCGACTCGGCATGCTCGCTGCCGCCATACTCGTTGCCCAAGCATATCCAGGACGAAATCCGCGATCAGGTCAAGAAGATGGCCCTGGAGCTCGGCGTAGTCGGCCTGATGAACGTACAGATGGCGGTGCAGGGCGAGGATATCTTCGTCATCGAGGTCAATCCACGCGCCTCGCGTACCGTGCCGTTCGTGTCCAAGTGCATCGGCATCTCCCTGGCGATGATCGCGGCGCGGGTCATGGCCGGCAAGACCCTGCAGGAAATCGGCTTCACCGAGGAAATCATCCCGCCATTCTTCAGCGTCAAGGAGGCGGTGTTCCCCTTCGCCAAGTTCCCGGGCGTCGACCCGATCCTCGGCCCGGAGATGAAGTCCACCGGCGAGGTGATGGGGGTCGGCGACAGCTTCGCCGAAGCCTTCGCCAAGGCCCAGTTGGGCGCCAGCGAGATTCTGCCGAACAGCGGTTGTGCCTTTATCAGCGTGCGTAACGATGACAAGCCGATGGTGGCTGATATCGCGCGTGACCTGATCGGTCTGGGCTTCGAGGTGGTCGCTACCGCCGGTACTGCCAGGCTGATCGAGGCTGCCGGCTTGCCGGTGCGCCGCGTCAACAAGGTCACCGAAGGGCGTCCGCACGTTGTCGATATGATCAAGAATGACGAAGTCACGCTGATCATCAATACCACCGAGGGGCGTCAGTCGATCGCCGACTCCTACTCGATCCGGCGTAACGCCTTGCAGCACAAGATTTGCTGCACCACTACCTTGGCGGGTGGCCAGGCAATCTGTGAAGCGCTCAAGTTCGGTCCCGAGAAGACCGTGCGCCGCTTGCAGGATCTCCATGCAGGAATCAAGGCATGACTAAATACCCCATGACTGTCCAGGGCGCGCGCGCCCTGGAAGAAGAGCTGGCTCATCTGACCAAGGTCGTTCGTCCGAAGCTCAGTCAGGACATCGGTACCGCGCGCGAATTGGGTGATCTCAAGGAAAACGCCGAGTACCACGCCGCTCGCGAGCAGCAGGGAATGGTCGAGGCACGGGTGCGCGATATCGAAGGTCGCCTGCAGAATTCGGTGATCATTGATGTGACCAGCATCGCCCATACGGGCAAGGTGATCTTTGGCACGACTGTCGAGATCGCCAACGTCGAAACTGACGAAAGCGTGACCTATCAGATCGTTGGTGAGGACGAGGCGGAGATTAAGCTCGGAAAGATTTCGGTCGGCTCACCTATCGCTCGTGCCCTCATCGGTAAGCAAGAGGGCGATGTGGTCACGGTAAAGACCCCGAGCGGCATGATCGAATACGAGATTGTCGAGGTTCGCCATATCTAAGTCCGCTGCACTGGGTGCGGGGAGCATCAGCTGGCTGCTGGCTCAGACGTTCTGGGTCGGTGGTCTCTGGTTGCTGCATTTCGTGATGCTGCCAGCATTGGCCAAGCTGGGCTGGGCGCCCTTGTTGGTTGAGGAAGTCGCTGACGCGCTCACGCCCCTGTTGGTTGGCTTGACGGTCGTGTGCGCCGTTCTGCAGGTGGTGGTGTTGGTGCGGGCAGAGCGTTGGGCCAGTCTGTGGCGCGATATGCGTGGCCAGCTGTTGCTCTGTGTGCTGATCATGGCGGCTGGATATTTCACCGCACGCCAGTGGTGGCCGGATGCGCGGCCCTGGCTGTTGTTCAGCTATCTGGTATTGGCGTTCTGCGGCTTGCTGCTGGTATTGCAGCCCGTACCTGCGCGGCGCAGTTAAAGGGCGTGGCTAGGCTGGAGGCGTGTAAGCTTCCAGCCTGCTGTGCATATCAGCCGTGAGCGCGGCTGATATTGGACAGGTTTTTGTTCGGTTTGGGGTTCTTGCGGTAAATCAAGGCCATCTTACCGATTACTTGTACCAGCTCCCCTTTGCCGGCTTTGCACAGCTCGTCGATGGTGGCGAGACGGTCGGCGCGCTCAACAATGCGCAGCTGCACCTTGATCAGCTCGTGATCATTCAGCGCGCGATCCAGCTCGGCCAGTACGCCTTCGGTCAAACCATTGTCTGCCACGATCAATACTGGTTTTAGGTGGTGACCGATAGATTTGAATTGTTTCTTCTGCTCCTGAGTGAGCGGCATAATCTGAACCCTGCGTCTGATCTGGTAAAAACGGCGCTCAGTTTACCCGAGCGTCTTCGGGGCCGCCCAGATATTCACACATTGCTAATTTGAGGTGCCACTTGGCCCGTTCCAAAACAAGCCAGCGGTGGCTGAAAGAACATTTCGATGACCCCTACGTCAAAATGGCGCAAAAGGATGGTTATCGATCACGCGCGAGCTACAAATTGCTGGAAATCCAGGACAAGGATCGCATCCTGCGGCCGGGCATGACCGTGGTCGACCTGGGTGCGGCGCCGGGCGGTTGGTCGCAGGTGACCAGTCGCGTGATTGGCGACAAGGGCACCTTGATTGCTTCGGACATTCTGGAGATGGACAGCATCCCTGACGTCACCTTCATTCAGGGGGATTTTACCGAGGATGGGGTGTTTACCCAGATCCTCGAATCGATTGGCGAAAAGCCGGTAGACCTTGTGATTTCCGATATGGCCCCCAATATGAGTGGGGTAAGGGCTACCGATCAGGCGCGCGCCATGTATTTGTGCGAGCTGGCGTTGGATCTGGCTGGGCGCGTGTTGTGCCCGGGTGGTGATTTTTTGATCAAGATTTTCCAGGGTGAAGGCTTTGATCTGTACCACAAGCAGGTGCGTGAGATGTTCGACAAGGTGCAGATGCGCAAGCCGCTGTCGTCGCGTGATCGTTCGCGGGAACAGTATCTGCTAGGGCGTGGATTTCGCGGCTTATAGATTCGATGCAACCAAGGGCTGGCTCGTCAGTCCAAGCAAAGTAGAAGAGTCGGCTCGGGTGCGGCTCATAAAGGGTTACAGACGGTGCCTGCCAGGTGCGGGTGTTGTGTAGTAAGTTAGATCGGTACATAACTGGTCGTCATGCGAAGCGCGCTTCGGCACGGGGCCTGCTTCAGAGGGTAGCTAATTGAACGACATGGCAAAGAATCTGATCCTGTGGCTGATCATCGCCGCCGTCCTTGTGACGGTGATGAATAATTTCTCCACGCCGAGCGAATCGAACAAGCTCAATTATTCCGAGTTTATCCAGCAGGTTCAGGATGGTGGAGTTAAGCGGGTAACGGTGGACGGCTTCATCATCAGCGGCGTGCGCACAGATGGCTCTCCGTTCGAGACCGTGCGTCCGGCTATTCAGGATAACGGCCTGATCAAGGACCTGATCGACAACAACGTCGAGATTGTCGGCAAGCAGCCGGAACAGCAGAGCATCTGGACGCAGTTGCTGGTGGCCAGTTTCCCTATTCTGGTGATCATCGCAGTATTCATGTTCTTCATGCGTCAGATGCAGGGTGGCGCGGGTGGCAAGGGCGGGCCGATGAGTTTCGGCAAGAGCAAGGCGCGCCTGCTGTCCGAAGATCAGGTCAAGACCACCTTCGCCGACGTTGCCGGTTGCGATGAGGCCAAGGAAGAGGTCAGCGAGCTGGTCGAGTTCCTGCGTGATCCGGGCAAGTTTCAGCGCCTCGGCGGGCGCATCCCGCGTGGCGTATTGATGGTCGGTTCGCCGGGTACCGGTAAGACGTTGCTGGCCAAAGCCGTGGCTGGCGAGGCCAAGGTGCCGTTCTTTACCATCTCCGGCTCCGATTTCGTGGAGATGTTCGTTGGTGTCGGCGCCTCGCGTGTGCGCGACATGTTCGAGCAGGCGAAAAAGCATGCGCCGTGCATCATCTTTATCGATGAGATCGACGCGGTCGGTCGCCATCGTGGTGCCGGTATGGGGGGCGGTCACGATGAGCGTGAGCAAACCCTCAACCAGTTGCTGGTAGAGATGGACGGCTTCGAGATGAACGATGGCATCATCGTCATCGCCGCCACTAACCGTCCGGATGTGCTTGATCCCGCTCTGTTGCGCCCTGGCCGTTTCGATCGCCAGGTGGTCGTCAGCCTGCCGGATATTCGCGGTCGCGAGCAGATTCTCAAGGTGCATATGCGCAAGGTGCCGATGGGTGAAGATGTTGCCCCTGCGGTCATTGCTCGTGGCACACCTGGCTTCTCCGGTGCCGATTTGGCCAACCTGGTCAACGAGGCCTCGCTGTTCGCTGCGCGTGCCGGCAAGCGTCTGGTCGAGATGAAGGAGTTCGAGCTGGCTAAAGACAAGATCATGATGGGTGCCGAGCGCAAGACCATGGTCATGTCGGAGAAAGAAAAGCTCAACACGGCATTCCATGAGGCCGGTCACGCGATTGTTGGGCGCCTGGTGCCTGAGCATGATCCGGTTTACAAGGTCTCGATCATTCCCCGTGGTCGTGCCTTGGGGGTGACCATGTTCCTGCCTGAGGAAGATCGCTACAGCCTGAGCAAGCGTGCGCTGACTAGCCAGATTTGCTCGCTGTTTGGCGGCCGGATTGCCGAGGAAATGACGCTGGGCTTCGACGGCGTTACCACCGGTGCCTCCAACGACATCATGCGTGCCACCCAGCTGGCGCGGAACATGGTGACCAAGTGGGGTCTGTCCGAGAAGCTCGGCCCGCTTATGTATGTCGAGGAAGAGGGTGAAGTCTTCCTGGGCCGCAGCATGGGCAGTCAGCACAACAATGTGTCGGCTGACACGGCGAAGATGATCGACCTTGAAGTACGCAGCATCATTGATGATTGCTACGCCACGGCCAAGCGTCTGCTGGCGGAAAATCGCGACAAGCTCGATGCCATGGCCGAAGCCTTGATGAAGTATGAAACCATCGATGCCGACATGATCGACGACATCATGAATGGCCGCCCACCGCGCGAACCGCGTGACTGGGACGGTGGGGCGGGTGATGCGGATGTGCCTGTGGTTAAGGCTGCTGAAACTGACCTGCCCGAAAAGCCGGTTGGTGGTCCTGCCGCCGAACATTAAGGCCTGCCATGTCTGTATCGCTTAACGAGAACCGGCTGCCTTGTGGTAGCCGGTTTCTTGATTTGTCCCGCCCACAGGTGATGGGCATTTTGAATGTCACCCCCGACTCGTTCTCCGATGGCGGGCGCTACGGACAGCGCGATGCGGCCTTGCGCCATGCCGAGTCCATGGTGAGGGCCGGTGCTGCGCTGATCGATGTGGGTGGTGAGTCGACTCGGCCGGGGGCTTTGCTGATCTCGCCGACAGAAGAGCTCGAGCGCGTGGCGCCAGTGGTCGAGGCCATTGCGGCTGAGCTCGATGTGATCATTTCGGTGGATACCTCTACCCCAGCAGTGATTCGCGAGAGTGCTCGGCTGGGCGCGGGGTTGATCAACGATGTGCGCTCATTGCAGCGCGATGGCGCTCTGGGGGCGGCGGCGGATAGTGGCCTGCCGGTATGCTTGATGCATATGCGCGGTGAGCCGGCAACCATGCAGCAAAGTCCTGAGTATGTGGATGTGCTGGTCGAAGTGCGTGATTTTCTCGCAGAGCGAATTGCCGTGTGCGCCGCGGCTGGAATTGTCGGCGAGCGGATAATCCTCGATCCGGGCTTTGGTTTCGCCAAAACCCTGGAGCACAACCTCGGTCTATTCAAGCATCTGGAGTCGCTACTCGACTTGGGGCGGCCGCTGTTGGTGGGTGTGTCGCGCAAAAGCATGATCGGGCGCGTACTGGGGCATGAAGTGGGTGAGCGTTTGTTTGGCAGTCTGGCCTTGGCAGCCCTGGCGGTGACCAAGGGTGCGCATATCCTGCGGGTGCATGATGTAGCCGAGACGGTCGACGTGCTGCGCATGATTGCTGCAGTCGAAGCGGCTGAATAATTTAGAAGGAAGTGTGGCTGATGGGTAGAAAATACTTTGGCACTGATGGTATTCGTGGGCGCGTCGGCGAATTTCCCATTACTCCGGATTTTATGCTCAAGCTCGGCTGGGCGGCGGGTATGGCCTTTCGTAAGCAGGGTAAGTGTCGAATCCTGATTGGTAAGGACACGCGGATATCCGGTTATATGTTTGAGTCGGCGCTGGAGGCGGGCTTGTCGGCTGCTGGGGCGGACGTCATGTTGCTGGGGCCGATGCCAACGCCGGCCATCGCCTACCTGACACGCACCTTTCATGCCGAGGCCGGCATTGTGATCAGCGCCTCACACAATCCGCACCACGACAATGGCATCAAGTTTTTCTCGGGGCAGGGCACCAAACTCCCGGATGAAGTCGAGTTGATGATCGAGGAGCTGCTCGATGCGCCGATGACCGTGGTCGAGTCTAGTCAGTTAGGTAAGGTCTCGCGGATCAATGACGCCGCGGGTCGCTATATCGAATTCTGTAAAAGCAGCGTACCGACGAACACTGACTTCGCGGGCCTGAAAATCGTTGTCGATTGTGCTCACGGTGCTGCCTACAAAGTGGCGCCGAGTGTTTTTCGCGAACTCGGTGCCCAGGTTACGGTGCTGTCGGCGCAGCCTGATGGGTTGAATATCAAT
The DNA here is from genome assembly GCA_041621735.1 of Pseudomonas sp. Classification (GTDB taxonomy): domain Bacteria; phylum Pseudomonadota; class Gammaproteobacteria; order Pseudomonadales; family Pseudomonadaceae; genus Aquipseudomonas. Next base: position 4,334 of record JBFKAF010000019.1, on the reverse strand, counting down.
GATGGCTGTGGCTCGACTCACGTTGAAGCGTTGCAGGCAGAAGTAGTGGCTCAGCATGCCGATCTGGGTATTGCGTTCGATGGTGACGCCGATCGCGTGCTGATGGTCGACCATACCGGCACCTTGGTGGATGGCGACGAGTTGCTATTCATCATTGCTCGCGATCTGCAGGAGCGCGGCAAACTGCAAGGCGGCGTGGTCGGCACGCTGATGAGTAATCTCGGTCTGGAATTGGCGCTGGCCGACTTGGGCATTCCTTTCGAGCGGGCCAAGGTCGGTGATCGTTACGTTATCGCCGAGCTGCTGTCGCGAGACTGGCAGTTGGGCGGGGAAAACTCCGGGCACTTGGTGTGCTTCCAGCACACCACCACAGGCGATGCGATCATTGCCGCCCTGCAGGTGCTGCTGGCACTTAAGCGGCGCGAGCAGCGCTTGGCTGAGGCTCGTCAGGGGTTGCGCAAGTGTCCGCAGGTGTTGGTCAATGTGCGCTTTGCCGGTGGTATTGATCCGCTGGAGCACCCGGCAGTGCAGGACGCCAGTGCAAGAGTGACTGAGTGCATGGCTGGGCGAGGGCGGGTGCTGTTGCGCAAGTCTGGCACCGAACCCTTGGTGCGAGTGATGGTTGAGGGGGATGATGAAGCCCAGGTGCGCGGCTATGCCGATGAATTAGCTGAGGTTGTTGCGAAGGTTTGCACCTGATTCGGCTTGCCAGTCCAGGTGCTGTTGGGTAACATCTGCGCCCTCTTTGACCGACGAGGTAAAGCATGCGCCGCCCTTTGGTTGCTGGTAACTGGAAAATGCACGGTTCCCGCGCAGGCGTAGCAGAGCTGATCATGGGTCTTCGTGAGCTGGCATTGCCAGCTGATGTTGAAGTTGCTGTTTTTCCGCCGTGTTTGTATCTCGCTAAGGTCGTCGAAGAGCTGGGTAGGGTCGCTATAGGAGTCGGTGCGCAAGATTGTGCTATCGAACCGCAGCAGGGGGCTCTGACTGGCGAGGTTGCGGCCTGTCAATTGCAAGATGCGGGTTGCTCGATGGTGCTGGTTGGGCACTCTGAGCGTCGCTTGTTGCTAGGCGATAGCGATGATTGGGTCGTTCGCAAATTTGCGGCTGCTCAAGCCTGTGACTTGATCCCGGTGCTGTGTGTGGGGGAAACCCTGGAGCAGCGTGAGGCGGGTCAGACGCTTGAAGTGGTTGGGCGTCAGTTGGCTAGCGTAATTGATGCCTTGGGTATCGAGGTGTTTGCACGTGCTGTAGTGGCTTATGAGCCGGTGTGGGCAATTGGTACTGGCTTGACCGCATCGCCTGAGCAAGCGCAGCAAGTGCATGCCGCCATTCGTGTGCAGTTGGCTGCTAAAAGTGTTGAAGTGGCGAGTGGTGTGAGAATTCTTTATGGCGGCAGTGTCAAGGCCGCCAATGCAGCCGAGTTGTTCGGCATGCCGGATATCGATGGGGGGCTTGTGGGTGGAGCCTCTCTGAATGCGGATGAGTTCGGGGCGATTTGTCGCGCCGCAGGAAGCTGAAAAAATGCTGGAAACAGTCATAGTTGTTTTTCATCTGCTGGGAGCGATCGGTGTGGTCGCTCTGGTTCTGTTGCAGCAGGGTAAGGGTGTCGATGCGGGTGCTTCATTTGGTTCGGGTGCTTCTGCTACCGTTTTCGGTAGTCAAGGTTCCTCTACCTTTTTGAGTCGCGTTACTGGTATACTTGCCACCGCTTTTTTCTTAACTAGCTTGGGCTTAGGCTACTTTGCTAAAGAAAAAGCTGATGCGCTTACTCAGGTAGGTTTGCCTGATCCGGCAGTGCTGGAAGTGCAGCAGGAAAAACCGGCAGCTGAAGATGTGCCGGTGCTCGAAGAGCAGAAGCCTGCAGTAAATGCGGCGGATGTGCCTCAGGCTCCAGAGCAGCAGTAAACGTTTTTGCCGAGGTGGTGGAATTGGTAGACACGCTACCTTGAGGTGGTAGTGGCCATAGGCTGTAGGGGTTCGAGTCCCCTCCTCGGTACCAATTTCAAGTAGGCCCGCTGTATGCGGGCTTTCTTGTTGCTGGAGCATCGGTTGACCCTTTGGTGGGTTCGGCCGTATACTTCGGCCCCAGCTTTGACGCGGGGTGGAGCAGTCTGGTAGCTCGTCGGGCTCATAACCCGAAGGTCGTTGGTTCAAATCCAGCCCCCGCAACCAGTAGTAGCGGAGCCCCTGTTAAGGGGCTTTTTGCTAGCTGGGAGACAGTATTGCCGGCCTTTAGAGGGCGGTTAACAGGATGGGCGTTTCGCCCTTTTTTTATTTTCACAGCATGCGCGAGGGGCTCAGGTGTCGAGCAAGCTAGAACAGTTGCAGGCCTTGGTGGCCCCAGTAGTCGAGGCGCTCGGCTATCAGTGCTGGGGCATCGAGTTCTTGTCGCAAGGGCGACATTCACTGCTGCGAATTTATATCGATCATGCCAATGGCGTTCTCATAGAAGATTGCGAGAAAGTCAGCCGACAGATCAGTGGCGTTCTCGATGTCGAAGATCCGATCAGTGCCGAGTACACCCTTGAGGTGTCTTCGCCAGGTATGGATAGACCACTGTTCACCCTGGAGCAATTCGCCAGTCATGCCGGTGAGCAAGTGAAAATCAAGCTGCGTTCGCCTTTCGAAGGGCGTCGCAACTTTCAAGGCCTCCTTCGCGGGGTGGAAGAGCAGGACGTGGTAGTGCAGGTGGATGACCACGAGTTTCTGTTGCCGATCGACTTGATCGACAAGGCCAATATTATCCCCCGGTTTGATTGAGACGCGGATCCCGCGGATCCAATGGATTGCGAAAGGCGAGGCGTACGATGAGCAAAGAAGTACTGCTGGTTGTTGAGTCGGTATCCAACGAAAAGGGTGTGCCGGCTAGCGTAATTTTTGAAGCGCTGGAATTGGCCTTGGCCACAGCGACGAAGAAGCGGTTCGAAGACGAAGTCGAGTTGCGTGTGGCGATCAATCGCCAAACGGGCAACTACGAAACCTTCCGTTGCTGGACTGTAGTAGAGGAGGCCGACTTCGAGGACCCGGCTCATCAACTGACGGTTGATATGCCGCAGGCGATGGAAGCAAACGCGAAAGTCGGTGACGTACTGGAAGAGAAGATCGAATCGATCGAATTCGGTCGTATCGCTGCACAGACTGCCAAGCAAGTCATCGTGCAGAAGGTGCGTGAAGCCGAGCGTGCCCAGGTGGTCGAAGCCTATCGTGAGCGATTGGGTGAAATCATCTCCGGTACGGTGAAAAAAGTGACCCGCGACAACGTCATCGTTGACCTGGGTAACAATGCGGAAGCTCTGCTGGCTCGTGAGGACATCATCTCGCGTGAGACTTTCCGTGTTGGTGCGCGCCTGCGTGCGCTGCTCAAGGAAATTCGTACCGAGAACCGTGGCCCGCAACTGATTCTTTCGCGTACTGCACCGGAAATGCTGATTGAGCTGTTCCGCATTGAAGTGCCAGAAATCGCCGAAGAGTTGATCGAGGTTATGGCCGCTTCGCGAGATCCTGGCTCACGCGCTAAATTGGCTGTTCGCTCCAAGGATAAGCGTATTGATCCGCAAGGCGCCTGTATTGGCATGCGTGGTTCGCGCGTGCAGGCGGTGTCTGGCGAACTGGCTGGCGAGCGTGTGGATATCGTGCTGTGGGATGACAATCCGGCGCAGTTCGTAATCAACGCCATGTCGCCAGCTGAAGTTGCGGCGATCATCGTCGACGAAGATGCCCATGCAATGGATATCGCCGTAGGCGAGGACAACCTGGCCCAGGCCATCGGCCGAGGTGGTCAGAACGTACGTTTGGCCAGCCAGCTGACCGGCTGGACGCTCAATGTCATGAGCGAAGCGGATATCCAGGCCAAGCAGCAGGCCGAGACTGGCGACATTCTGCAGCGTTTTATCGACGAGCTGGAGGTCGATGAGGAGCTGGCTCAGGTGTTGGTGGACGAAGGTTTCACCAGCCTGGAAGAAATCGCTTATGTGCCGATGGAAGAGATGCTCAGCATCGACGGTTTCGATGATGAAATCGTCAACGAGTTGCGGTCGCGGGCTAAAGATCGCCTGCTGACCAAAGCCATCGCCACTGAAGAAAAGCTGGCAGACAGCCACCCGGCCGAAGACCTGCTCTCACTTGAGGGTATGGACAAAGGTTTGGCGCAGGAACTGGCAGTGCGCGGTGTGATTACCCGCGAAGACCTAGCCGAGCAGTCGATTGACGACCTGCTCGACATCGACGGCATCGACTCTGAGCGTGCCGGCAAGCTGATCATGGCCGCCCGAGCCCATTGGTTCGAGTAAGTTTTACGGCCTGAGGAGAGAAGTGCATGACGCAAGTCACGG
>JBFKAF010000018.1:0-17527 GCA_041621735.1 Pseudomonas sp. | reverse complement strand
GCCATCGCCTCGCTGAAAGCATCGAAGCTGCCGGGCTTGAGTTGAGTCTTGAGTAGCAAGCAGTACACAGGGCGTTCCTTTTTGTCTTATATTCAACGCGAATTGTATACAAATTGGAGTACAGATAAATGCTCGAACGCCCCAGCCGCCTCAACGGCCTACGCCACCTCGCCCTGCTGGTACCGAATCTGGAGGCCTGCGAACGCTTTTACGTCGATATCCTCGGCATGCAGGTCCTACACCGCGCCAATGACGACCTGGTCTACCTGACTTGCGGCAACGACAATCTCTCCCTTGGCCGCGCCTATGCCGAGAGCAATGGCGTGCAGGCGATGGATCACTACGGTTTTATCGTCGACAGCGTGGAAGAGCTGGAGGCTTGGTATCAGTACCTCAAGGCCCAGGGCGTGACGCTGCTGGATCGCCCCTTCGATCATGGCGACGGTGCTCGCAGCTTCCACCTGCTCGATCCAGCAGGTAACAAGGTGCAGCCCATCTATCACCCTGCCGTATCCGGACAGCGCTTCAGCCCGCCAGAAAGGCCTGAACCGCGCTAACGAAAAAGCCCGCCAAAAGGCGGGCTCGGTCATCGCTCACGCGCTTACTTCTCGACGAAGGCGCGCTCGATCAGGTAGTCGCCCGGCTCGCCCATGCGTGCCGAGATTTTCAGGCCGAAGCCGTCCAGCACCTGGCTGGTCTCGTCGAGCATGCTCGGGCTGCCGCAGATCATCGCGCGATCGTCCTGCGGGTTGATCGGCGGCAGTCCGATGTCGCGGAACAACTTGCCGCTGCGCATCAGGTCGGTCAGCCGGCCTTGATTCTCGAACTCCTCGCGGGTCACGGTCGGGTAGTAGATCAATTTGCTCTTCAACGACTCGCCAAAATACTCGTTCTGCGGCAAGTGCTCGGTGATGAACTCACGGTAGGCCACTTCGTTGGCATAACGCACGCCGTGGACCAGCACCACTTTCTCGTAGCGCTCGTAGGTCTCCGGGTCCTGGATCACGCTCATGAACGGCGCCAGGCCAGTACCGGTGCTGAGCAAGTAGAGGTGCTTGCCCGGCAGCAAATCGTCCAGCACCAGGGTGCCGGTTGGCTTGCGACTGACCATCAGCTCGTCGCCTGGCTTGAGGTGCTGCAGCTGCGAAGTCAGCGGACCATCCTGCACCTTGATGCTGAAGAACTCCAGGTGCTCCTCATAGTTCGGACTGGCGATCGAGTAGGCGCGCATCAAGGGGCGCCCCGTATCCTGCTGCAAACCGATCATCACGAACTGACCGTTGTCGAAGCGCAGACCAGCATTGCGGGTGGTCTTGAAACTGAACAGGGTGTCGTTCCAGTGGTGGACGCTGAGCACTCGCTCGACATTTAAATTACTCATGCAGGCTTCCTCGGAAAGTCGCGGGCACCGATCGTGGGTGGTTGCACGGCATTCTAAGCGGAGGCAGAATATCTGTTAAGTTGATTATCAAGATATAGAATATCGGTTATATAGATATGCGATTTACGCTTAGACAACTCCAGGTATTCGTCATCGCCGCCCAGCAGCAGAGCGTTTCCCGCGCGTCCGAAGCGCTGGCCCTGTCGCAATCGGCCACCAGCACCTCACTGAGCGAACTGGAGCGCCAATCCGGCTGTCAGCTGTTCGACCGTGCGGGCAAACGCCTGCGCCTCAACTCGCTTGGCCGTCAGTTACTGCCAGAAGCGGTGGCCTTGCTCGATCAAGCCAAGGAAATCGAACGTCTGCTGATAGGCAAGAGCGGCTTTGGCTCACTGGACGTTGGCGCCACCCTGACGGTAGGTAACTATCTGGCCACCTTGCTGATTGGCAGTTTCATGCAACGCCACCCCGAGTGCCGGGTGAAGCTGCAGGTGCACAACACTGCCCACGTCGTGCAGCAAATCGCCCAGTACGAGCTGGACCTGGGGATGATCGAAGGCGATTGCCAGCATCCGGATATCGAGGTGCAGCCCTGGGTCGAGGATGAGCTGGTGGTGTTCTGCGCACCGCAGCACCCGCTGGCCAAACGCGGCGAGGCGAGCCTGGCGGAACTGACCCGCGAGGCCTGGATTCTTCGCGAGCAGGGCTCGGGCACCCGCCTGACCTTCGACCAGGCCATGCGTCACCACCCGATGGCCTTGAATATCTGCCTGGAGCTTGAGCATACCGAGGCGATCAAACGAGCGGTGGAGTCGGGGCTGGGTATCGGTTGCATCTCGCGCCTGGCCCTGCGCGACGCCTTCCGGCGCGGTAGCCTGGTGCCAGTAGAAACCCCGACCCTGGATCTGCGCAGGCAGTTCTACTTCATCTGGCACAAGCAGAAGTACCAGACGCCAGCCATGCGTGAATTCCTCAGCTTATGTCGCGAGCTGACCGCCGGAGTCAGGCGCAGCGATGAGATCGTTCTGCCGAACATTGCCTGATGGCGTATGCCGCATTGCCGCGCGCGGCAGAGGTACTACCCGCTCGCGCTGTCCACCTGCGGGTTCAGCCCAGTAGAATCACCGCCCAGACACTGGCGATCAGCGCCAGGGCGACGAACTGCGCGGCGCTGCCCATGTCCTTGGCTTTCTTCGACAAGGGGTGCAGGTCCAGCGAGACTCGGTCAATCGCCGCCTCGACCGCCGAATTAAGCAACTCGACGATCAGCGCCAGCAGGCAGACCCCGACCATCAACGCGCGCTCGCCACGACTGACCTCGAAGTAGAACGCCAGCGGAATCAGCAGCAGGCTGAGCAGCAACAACTGCCGAAATGCGGCTTCACCGACAAAGGCCGCGCTCAACCCGTCCAGCGAATAACCCGCAGCATTGAGGATACGTCTCAGACCGGTCTGGCCCTTGAATGGCGACATTAGATTGCTGTCCACGCTGATAAAAGCCCGGCAGGCTACGTCAACCCCGGGCAAAAGTCTGGGGAAATCTGTTAATGGCTCGGGATCGATTCCATCTGCTGCAACAGCAATGCGGCCTGGGTTCGAGTACGCACGCCGAGCTTACGGAAGATCGCCGTGACGTGCGCCTTGACCGTCGCCTCGGAAACACTCAGCTCGTAAGCGATCTGCTTGTTCAGCAAGCCCTCGCAGACCATGGTCAGCACGCGAAACTGCTGCGGCGTCAAGCTGGCCAGCCCTGCACTTGCCGCTTTGGCCTCGGCGGAAACGCCGGCCACCGGCTCGGACTGCTGCGGCCACCAGGCATCGCCATCGAGCACTTGGCGCACCGCTTGCTGGATGGTTTCCAGCGCGCTCGATTTGGGGATAAAGCCACTCGCCCCGAACTCGCGGGAGCGTGCTACCACTGCAGCATCTTCCTGCGCCGATATCATCACCACGGGGATTTGCGGGAATTGCCCACGCAACAGTACCAACCCGGAAAAGCCATGGGCACCGGGCATGTTGAGGTCGAGCAACACCAGATCCCAATCCGCTTTCTGCGCCAGGCAGCTTTCCAGCTCGGCGATGCTGGCCGCCTCCACCAGTCGTACGTCCTGGCCCAACCCCAAGGTCAGCGCCTGCTGTAGCGCACTGCGGAACAGCGGGTGATCGTCGGCAATCAGGATTTCATAAACAGCCATTGGCAGATCCTGTTCTTGTTATATGAATACCGGCTGGCGGTATTTCCCGAGGCAGTGCCGCACGAAGCTTGGCACTGCCATCCAGTTGCGCTGCAAGCACTACAGCCCGCAAGCGGAAATGCGCCGGAGGCGGCGCCCAGCATGCCGAGCGATGACGGGGTGGTCAAGCGCGCTGCTTTGCGGCACAGTCAGCGCTTTTGCCCAGCGAGAACCTTTAATGCGAAACCAAGCCTTGCGCGCCGACCTGTTGATGCTGCTGACCGCAATGATCTGGGGCTCGGCGTTTGTCGCGCAACGGCTGGGCATGGACTCGATCGGCCCCTTCCTTTACAGCGGCATACGCTTCGCGCTCGCGGCCTTGATTCTCCTGCCCCTGCTACCGGTGCTGCAATATCGCTCGCGCGGTACGCCGCAGCCACCGCTGAATCGGCACCTGCTCGTGGGCGGCAGCCTGATGGGCCTGGCGCTGGCGCTGGGGATCAACCTGCAACAGGCCGGTTTGTTGTTCACCAGCGTGACCAACTCAGGCTTTATCACCGGCCTGTACGTGATCATCGTGCCATTGCTCGGCCTGTTCATCGGCCAGAAGACCGGCCTGGGCATCTGGCTGGGCGCCTCGCTGGCCGTGACCGGGATGTTCCTGCTGAGTGTCGGCGAAGGCTTTCAGGTCGCCTCCGGCGATTGGCTGCAACTGGCCGGGGCATTCGTCTGGGGCGTGCATGTCTTGTTGGTGAGCTTCTTCGCCGGGCGACATGACCCACTGCGCCTGGCCGTGGTGCAGTTCGCCGTATGCGGGCTGATCAGCCTGCTCCTGGCGCTAGTCTTCGAAGAGATTCGTCTCGACGCGATCATCGCCGCCGGTCCGGCGATTCTCTATGGTGGGGTGTGCGGCGTGGCGATCGGCTTCACCTTGCAGGTGGTGGCGCAGAAACACGCGATCGCCTCCCACGCCGCGATCATCCTCTCGCTGGAAGCGGTGTTTGCCGCGATTGCCGGGGCCTTGCTGCTGGGCGAGTCGCTGGAGCTGCGTGGCTATTTCGGCTGCGCGCTGATGCTCGGCGGCATGCTGTTGGCGCAATTGTGGCCGAGGAAGTTACCGGTCCAGGCGCAAGCTCCACAGCAACCACTGCAACCACAGCAACCACAGCAACCACAGCAAACCTTATAGGAACGCCCGCAGCCGCTGATGCAGGGTATCGCTCAGGTCTACCGCGCGCGGCGCCTTGGCCGCCAGGTAATGCTGACTGAAGACATCCAGATAGGCGTCCAGCGCCTCGCCGGCGTTTAGATCGCCCGCCAGCTCCAGACACAACGCAGCCACCTCGGCGGTACACAGGTGATCGTCGCGCTTGGAGCGGCGCAGCCGATAGCGCGACAGCTGCTCAGGCTGCAGGCTCAACACCGGCAGACTGTCGAGGTAGGGGCTTTTGCGAAACATCTTGCGCGCCTCGCTCCAGGTCGCATCGAGCAAGACGAACAGCGGTCGCTTGCCGGTCTCCAACTCGACCGTGCTGACCACCCGCTCAGGCGCCGCATATTCGCCAGGAAACACCAGATAAGGCTGCCATTGCGGATCACTTAACAGCGCCGGCAAGGCCGGGTCGACCAGCGTGCGCAGCCAGCCGAATGCCGAGGTGTCGGCCAGCACATCGGCAATCAGCCAGCCGGTATTGCTCGGTTTGAGCACCTCGATATCGTGCATCAACAGGCACACCGCCGAGTGTGCCGCGACCCGTGGACGCCAGGCGCACAGGCAATGACTCAGGGCCAGCCGACAGGCATGGCAGCGCAGCGCCTTGGAACCACGGGCGATGAAGGGTTTTTCACTGCGCGCCAGACGCGCGGCACGTAAACGGGCGACGGCATGACTCATAGAGACAGCGCCGTGAGGCAAGTAGGGGATGACATGCTTGATCCGCGATCGATAATCGCGGCAGTCTAACAAAGTGCTGCCGAGCATAGCGTCACATGCGACTGACAGCACAACGGCACGATGACCCAGTAAGATGGTCGCCTGCTGAACCTCTATGGGCACCCGCCTGTCGAAGGATCGAACCGTCCCTGGAGAACCCCATGCTGCGCCTCACTGCTCTACTCCTCGCCTTGAGCCTACCCGGCCTCGCCCACGCCGAGTCGCTGAAAGACTTCGAGCTGACCAAGCTGCTCGAACAGGTCGCTCGGCAAAGCAGCCAGGGCACGCCACGCGCAATCAACGCGGACATCCTCGATCAGGGCTACACAGTCGAAGGCAATGAACTGGTCAACCACCTCAGCGTGCGCGCCGGCCATGCGGCACAGATGCGTGGCAACCCGGACACGGTACGCGCCCAACTCGCCAACAGCGTGTGCGCTAATGCCGGTTATCGCCAGCTGCTCGCCCAAGGCGCGGTACTGCGTTACGAGTTCAGCGAATACAAGAGCAATCGCCCGGTGAGCACAGAACGCTTCAGCAGGAACGATTGCCGGCAACCGTAAGATGCAGGCTTCGCCGGCAGTTAGCCCTTCTTGCTCCGCTGCTGCTCGTCGTCGGTGTCCAGCTCCGCGAGCAATGCCTCCAGGTAGCGGGACCGGCGCCCCCCTCCGTCCAGACGCCGCAAGCATTCGTCCTGCAAGCTGAGACCGTTAGTCCGAGCCGCCTGCAACAACAGGCGGTAGAGGTCGATGTCGACCTCGACATTCAACACAGGCATGTCCGTCCCTCCATGACCCGCCAGCACGCTACTGACGTCTCACTGTCCTTTCGTTAATGCCACCCATGTCCGCTCAATACAGGCACGCCGGATCGCCATTACCCGCGAGCGCCGCCCGCTCATGCTCGGCTAACAGATCGCCCAAGGGCAGATTCAGCAACTGAGCCGATGCCTCCAGCACGCAGGCCCAGTTGGCGCGATTGGCCAATAGCAATCCTGCTTCGTTCAGGGTGCCACCCTGATTACGATAGCCCAGTACGCGATTGTTGCGCGCCTCTCCCAGAATCGGCCAAAGGTACCCTCGCGCCACTTCCGCTCGCATATGAGTGAGCAGTACACGGCGCTTGCACTGCTCGGAAAACAGCGTATTGCGCACGGCTGCCTCGGCCACCGCGGCCTCCTCAAACCGATCGCGCGGTGCGCGAAAGCGGCCCGGCTCCTGCAAATAAATCAGCCGCCACGCACAACCCGCCACGCTCAAGCGAGCGGCCGCACGACGCATTTCCGCCAACTGATAGCTGCCTGTGGCAATCAGCAGCAGCGGTTCGTCGGCTGTCACATGCTCATCCACCACAATGGCACCGTCACGCGCCAGCTGTTCGGCCTGACTCCGCTCAAACTGCATCGGCCGCTCGCGTTTGGGGACGACCAGGCACGCTAGCTGGCCTCGGCTTTGGTAGATCGACGGCAACAAGGCCAGCAACGAATTATGATCGGCCGGAAATAACAGCCGCAGCATGTCGCCCATCTCACCGAGCAAGGCCTCGCAGAACGTGGTGTCCTGATGCGATTGCTGGTTCTTGCCGTTTTCCCAGGTGTGCGAAGTCGCCACCAATGGCCAGCCGAGCCAACCCGCAGGACGGCCGGCCTCCTTCTGCTGACGGGCGAAGATCAGCGTCTGGCGCACCGCGCCGAGCATCTTCACGCAGAAGGCTTCGTAACTCGCCACCAGGTTCAGCCCGCCCTGATTGGCCAGGCAGGCCGAAACCACTGCTTCCTCGTTGAGTGCGGTGATGATTGCGCCATCCAGCGCTTCCATCTCGCTCTCCGGCTCGCAGACCCGGTGTTTGAGCGCCTCGAGCACCCCACCCAGACGGTTGCTGGCCAACTCGTCAGGGTTACCGACCCGGGGGCGTAACTGCGGATTGGCCTCGACCAGCTCAACGAAGAAGCGCTCCAGAGCGGCCACCCGGACGCGTTGCGCATAGGTCATATGCACCACCAACCACAGGCCCGCTGCGCTCAGCCGATCCAGTGCCGACAAGCACTGATAGACGCTGGCCAGATCGGGCTGCAGCCCTGCCTGAACCAGCTGCTGGGCCAGGCGATAGACTGCCGCGCAGGTCTGCGCACTATGCTGCAGAGGGCCATAACCCTGCTGCCAGTCGGCGAAGCTGGGCTCGACTCGGGCGTGTTCGGCCAGTTCGCGGCTACTCGGTAATAACTGGGACATGGGGATCCTCCGGCAATTACCCCTAACCTAGGCGCCGCGACAGGGACTCATGCTGACCCAGATCAATACCTGTTGCAGGTATTCGCAGCAGGCTGGTGTCACTGCCCCGCAATTCATGAGGACCGCGTCCATGGCCTTGCTTACGTTTCTCGGCGCCATCCAACAGGTCACCGGCTCCTGCTACCTCATCGAAAGCCGCGATGGTGCACGGGTGCTACTCGAATGCGGCATGCGCCAGGGCCGCCGCGAAGAGGAGCAAGGCAACCGCGCACCCTTTGCCTTCGACCCACTTAGCCTCGATGCCGTGGTGGTTTCCCATGCCCACCTGGATCACACCGGCCTGCTGCCACGGCTTGCTGCCGCTGGCTACCGTGGACCGATATTCGCCACCGACGCCTGCTGCGAGCTGATGGAATTGATGCTGCTGGATTCGGCGCACATTCAAGAAAAGGATGCCGAATGGGAGAACAAGTGGCGAGCTCGCAAAGGCCAGCCGCCGATTAAGCCGCTGTACACCAGCGCGGATGCCGAGCAGACCCTGAAACTGCTGCGCCCGCTGGTCTATGGCGACCCCCAGGAAGTGGCCGAGGGTGTGCAGCTCACCTTTCACGATGCCGGGCACATCCTCGGCTCGGCAATTGTCGAACTGCACGTCCAAGATCATCACTTGACCCGCCGCCTGGTATTTTCCGGCGACCTGGGCAACACCTGTTCGCCACTGATGCATGAACCTGCCGCCCTCGATCGCGCCGATCTGGTGCTACTCGAGTCGACCTACGGTGACCGTGATCATCGCCCTAACGGCGAGACCCTCGACGAGCTCGCGGAGATTCTGCAACAGGCGCACAAGGATGGCGGCAACGTGCTGATTCCCTCCTTCGCCGTTGGCCGTACCCAGGATCTGATCTATTACTTAGGGCTGTTTTATCAGGAAGGTCGCCTACCACAGCAGGCGGTGTTTCTCGACAGCCCCATGGCCATACGCGCCAACGCCATCTATTCGCGCTACCACGAACAATTCGACCTAACCGACCCGGCAGCCGCTAAAGGTAAAGGGCGTAAACGCATCGAGGACTGGTTGCCGATCTTGCGCTGCACTCCCAATCCGGAAGACTCCATGGCGATCAACCGGATCAAGAGCGGTGCCATCATCATCGCCGGCAGCGGTATGTGCACCGGTGGTCGCATCGTTCACCACTTCAAACACAACCTCTGGCGCGACGAATGCCATCTGGTGTTTCCAGGTTTTCAGGCCAGAGGAACGCTGGGGCGCGCCCTAGTCGATGGCGCCAGCACGGTGAAGGTGCTGCAGCAACGCATCGCGGTGAAGGCCAAGGTACATACCCTCGGCGGCTTCTCCGCACATGCCGGGCAGTCGCAGTTGATCGATTGGGTCAAGCACTTCGAGCAGCATCCCGAGCTGTATCTGGTGCATGGCGAACTGGAAAAAACCCAGGTCTTGCGGCAGGCGCTGCACGAGAGGCTCAACTGGATCGCCAGCATTCCCGAACAAGGCGAACAAATCGCTATCTGAGCCGGACGGCTCTGTTGTACCGATTGATCTGTTGAACGAAGCTGGCTGAAAGACCGCAGGCTTGTTCGGCGTTTTCCTCACAAACTTTCACGACCCAGCCATACTTTGAAAAGAGCTGGGCTTTTCAAGGAGTTGAAAAGATCCGGCCGGCATCCAGAAAGGAGAAGTTGAATGCCTTACGAACCGGACGATTACCTATCCCGTCACTTCCAAACCACCGGCATCGACCTGACCCATAAAGTCGATGAGCTGGTTAATTTGGTCGCCCCCACCGGCAGTCCGAACCTGAAACTCTATCGCGACATGCTGACCACGGTGATGCGCATGGCCCAGGCCGACCGCAACCGCTGGGACGCCAAGATCATGCTGCAAACCCTGCGCGAGATGGAGCTCGCGTTCAGCACTTTGGAGAAGTTCAAACGGCGCCGCAAAGTCACCGTCTTCGGCTCGGCGCGGACACCCATCGATCACCCTCTTTACGCCCTAGCCCGCGAACTGGGTGCCACCCTGGCGCGCCATGACCTGATGGTCGTCACCGGCGCCGGCGGCGGCATCATGGCGGCTGCCCACGAAGGAGCCGGCTTGGAAGACAGTCTGGGCTTCAACATCGCCTTGCCCTTCGAGCAGGGCGCCAACGCCACCGTCGAAGGCAGCGGCAACCTGCTGTCGTTTCATTTTTTCTTCCTGCGCAAACTGTTCTTCGTCAAAGAAGCCGATGCGCTGGTGCTCTGCCCTGGCGGTTTTGGCACACTGGATGAGGCCCTGGAAGTGCTGACGCTGATTCAAACGGGCAAGAGCCCGCTGGTCCCCGTGGTACTGCTCGATCAGCCGGGGGGTAGTTTCTGGAAGGATGCGATTGGCTTCATCGAGAAACAGCTGCAGGGTAACGGTTACATCCTGGCGAGCGACATGAACCTGATGCGACTGGTGCATAGTGCCGAAGAAGCGGCCGAAGAAATTGCCCAGTTCTATCGCAACTATCACTCCACCCGCCTGCTCAAGGATCGCTTCGTGATCCGCCTGAACCATGCGCTAAACGATACCGCCATGCAGCTGTTGAACGATGAATTCGCCGAGCTGTGCCTGAGTGGTGGGTTCCGCCAGCAGCCACCTGCCGAGGCCGAACAGGACGAACCCGAGTTGCGCCACCTGACCCGCCTGGCGTTCGCCTTTAATGGCCGCGACCATGGCCGCTTGCGTGAACTGCTCAATTTGGTCAACCAACCCCAGCACTGGGCCTAGTCCGGCGGCTTCAGTCCGCCAGTCGCGAGCAGCCCATGCGCGGTGCGCTTGACCGAAGAGGGCAACCTCTTCAATCCTCAAGCGCGCCGCGTAACAGGCGGCCTATAAGGTCCAGCGGATAACCACGATAGTTGAGAAAGCGCCCCTGCTGCGCCCGTTCGCGGGCGTCGCCGGGCAGCTGGCCGGCGAACTTACGGCGCCAGGTACTTTCCAGTTGCTCGCGCCAATCGATCCCGCTGTCGCGCAACGCCTGCTCGACATCCTCACGCGGCAAACCCCGCTGCGCCAGTTCTTCGCGGATCCGCAGCGGGCCGTAACCGGCACGCGCACGGTAACTGACAAAACTCTCCAGATAACGCGTCTCAGACAACAAGCCCTCTTCCGCCAGGCGGTCGAGGGCTGTGTCTATCAGGTCGAGGGGGGCACCACGTTTGCGCAGTTTGCGGGTTAGCTCGACGCGCCCGTGCTCACGGCGCGCCAGCAGGTCCATGGCCGCCCGCCGCACTGCGACGGGATTATCGAGGACGACGGACATACTCGGCTAAATCAGGCGTCGGCTTCTGCGGCAACCAGATCAGCGGCGGCAGCTTTCGCCGGCGAGGCGGGCACCAGCAGCTTTTCGCGAATCAAGCCTTCGATGGTGCGGGCTACTTCGGGGTTATCTTCCAGGTACTTGGCCGAGTTGGCTTTGCCCTGACCGATCTTGTTGCCCTGGTAGCTGTACCAGGCACCGGATTTTTCCAGCAGGCCCTGTTGCACGCCCAGATCGATGATCTCGCCGTTGCGGTAGATGCCCTTGCCGTAAAGGATCTGGAATTCGGCCTGACGGAACGGCGGTGCGACCTTGTTCTTCACCACTTTGACCCGGGTTTCGCTGCCGACCACTTCGTCGCCCTCTTTCACCGCGCCAGTGCGGCGAATATCCAGACGTACCGAGGCGTAGAACTTCAGGGCGTTACCGCCGGTAGTGGTTTCCGGGCTGCCGAACATCACCCCGATCTTCATGCGGATCTGGTTGATGAAGATCACCAGGCAGTTGGCGTTCTTGATGTTGCCGGTGATCTTGCGCAGCGCCTGGGACATCAGGCGGGCTTGCAGGCCCACGTGCATGTCGCCCATCTCGCCTTCGATTTCCGCTTTCGGCACCAGCGCCGCCACGGAGTCGACGATGATCACGTCGACCGCATTGGAGCGCACCAGCATGTCGGTGATTTCCAGGGCCTGCTCGCCGGTATCCGGCTGCGATACCAGCAGGTCATCGACGTTGACGCCCAGCTTACCGGCGTAGTCGGGATCCAGTGCGTGCTCGGCGTCGACGAAGGCGCAGGTGGCGCCCAGCTTCTGCGCCTCGGCAATCACCGACAGGGTCAGGGTGGTTTTACCGGAGGACTCCGGGCCGTAGATTTCGACGATCCGGCCTTTCGGCAGACCACCAATGCCCAGCGCGATATCCAGACCCAGCGAACCGGTGGAAATGGCCGGAATCGCCTGGCGATCGTGATCGCCCATGCGCATCACCGCGCCCTTGCCGAACTGCTTTTCGATCTGGCCCAGGGCTGCCGCCAAGGCGCGCTTCTTATTCTCGTCCATTGAAGTCCTCACGTGATCAAGAGGGCCTGACGGCCACCAACAACTGTATAAGTAGACAGTATTATTCCATAGGGCAAGTCACCCGCCTACCCCAGTATTGGATTTTCTTCTGCGGCAAGTCGCAGCAACCCCTCTAGCGCGGCCTCAACCGTTTGTCGGCGAACTTCGGCGCGGTCACCGGCAAACTGCCGACGCACGCTGAACACCCTTTCCGCATCGCCCCAGGCCAGCCATACGGTGCCCACTGGTTTGTCCGGCGAGCCGCCATCCGGACCCGCGACGCCACTGACCGCCACCGCGTAGCGCGCCCCGCTGTTGGCCTGGGCGCCACGCACCATGGCTTCGACCACCTCACGGCTGACCGCCCCCACGGCGCTAAACAGCTGCTCGGGCACCGCCAACTGCTTGCTCTTCTGCGCATTGGAATAGGTGACGTAACCGGCCTCAAACCAGCTGGAGCTGCCGGCAACCCGGGTAATGGCCTCGGCAATCCCTCCGCCGGTACAGGACTCGGCGGCCGTCACCTGAGCCTTGTTGGCAACTAGGCGCATACCCAACTCTGTCGCCAGCCGCGTCACGCGTTGATCGTTTTCGCTCATATGAGTTCCGAGAGTGAACATGGAGTAGAGAAAAATCCTAGACCAGGTCTAGAAGACGGCTCAGGTTAATTGTCACTCAACACGCCAGCACAACCTCGGCATGGCCCAGTCTCGCCCAACCAGAGCAACGCCGAACAGCCTTACCGAGAGGCTCTCGAGTCATATCCGACTACCGCACATGATGGCAGCTAATCGTTTCGCCTCAACGATTAGCAAGCAATCGCCGGACCTCACGCTGAACCATGCTGGCGTATTCAGCTGGCGACATGTCCCCAAGCTGGCCGCGCAGCCACTCTTCCCATTTGCCTTTGCGCTTGGCCCTCTCGCCAACCAAGCGCGCCGCATCGGCCTTGGCACGATGCAGGTTCTGCTGCCACAACTGAAAAAGCCGCGCCTTCTCGTCCTCGCCGGCATTGCGCACTTCGGCGGATTGGTTGGCCAAATTAAAGCTCATCGAGCGCTCCTGTTCGGGAAAAAGGGCGCGCATTCTACGCATTTTATCCGGTCCCGCCAGGGCAACGGGCAGCCAGCAATCGCTTAGTCGACGTCGAAAGCAGATTTGCCGAGACGAGAAGGGAAAAACTCGATCAGCCTGGCCGGATGATCGAGCACTATCTGACGGACCCTGGTCAGTTTGCCGGATACTCCGCGATCACTTGGTCGCTACCGGTCTTGCTCAAGCCGATCACCTGATAGGCCTGCTGTTGCCCACCGACCTCCATGCCGGGAGAACCTGCCGGCATGCCCGGCACAGCGATTCCAAGCAGATCGGAACGCTTGCTCAACGCCACGATCTGCGCTGCCGGGACGTGCCCTTCGACGATTTTCCCATCGATCACCGCGGTGTGACAGGCGGCCAAGCGCGGAACAACGCCGAGGCGCTGCTTGACTGCCGTCATGTTCGATTCGACATGGTCGATGACCTTGAAGCCATTGGCCTCAAGGTGCGCGATCCATTGCTTGCAGCAGCCGCAGTTGGCGTCACGGTGCACATCGATGCTCAGAGGGTCCGCCGCCTGCGCCGCAGAGCCACTGAACACTGCAGTCAGTGCGGCGACACGCAGTAACCGCTCCCCGTGAAGACGTCTTTTAGTCGGCATGAACATGCTCCTTGCCATCGGCATGGGTGTGGGAGTTGGCAGCCGGTTTAGACTTGGGCGCGGGTTTGTCGGCTGCTTGCTGCGCGTCATGGTGCTTCATCCCCGCCATCTCAGTGGCATGCTGATCTTCGCTGGCTGCGTCATGCTGGTTTGCCCCAGCCGCTTCGCCAGCGTGATGGTCTTGTGCGGCTGAAGCATGGTGACTGGCCGTAGCCGCCTCGCCGGCGTGATGATCCTCGCCTGCCGCTTCTGCACTGCCGTGCTGGCCTTCATGGTTGTGCATATCGGTCTCGCCACCGCCATGCTGGTGACCGCTGCTGGCGGCGACCAGCGCTTGATACTGCTGCGCATCGAGTGTCGGCAATTGCTGCAGGAAGGCGACCATGCCCCAGATGTACGGATCACCCATGCTCTTGCCCCAGGCGGGCATGCCTGTGGCCTTGATGCCGTGCTTGATGGTCCAGAAGGCCGCGGCCGGGTTGCCATCGACACCCAGTTTGGCCAAATTCGGCGGCGCCGGGTAGAGCGCCTGACTCAGCTCGGTTTCGGCAGTGCCTGGGGCCAGGTGACAACCGATGCACATCGAGTTGTAGTTACCGGCCCCGGCACGGATCAGCGCCTCATCCTGCAGGTCAGGCACCTGGATATCCCGCGAGCGCACCTCGATGGAACGATCGCGGGCCATACTCAAGAAGGCATACACGGCCGGCAGATGAGGATCATCGGCACCGACGTTAACCAGGCCAAAGTAGGCGCCGGTGGTGACCGCGGCGCCAGCGACGACACTGGCTGCAAGCAAGGTTTTAATTGTTCTTTTCATCTCAGGTTCTCAAAACCACAGCCGAATACCGGCGACTAGGCGCGCCTCGCTGACGTCGCCGCCTTCCTCGCGGACCATATCGGCGGTATTGCCGTAGGTGCGACTCCAGGTCACCCCGATATAGGGCGCGAACTCGCGGCGGATTTCATAACGCAACCTGAGACCCACCTCGGTATTCGCCAGCCCGGAGCCAATGCCGCGCTCGGGGTCGTTCTTGCCATAGAAGTTCACTTCAGCAGTGGGCTGCAGAATCAGGCGGTTGCTCAGCAGGATGTCGTAATCGCCTTCCAGACGCGCGGCAGTCTGGCCGTTCTCACCGATAAAGGCCGTGACCTCAGCCTCGAAGGCATAGAGCGCCATGCCCTGAATGCCGAAGGCCGCCCAGGTCTGTGGCGAGCTGGGTTTGAAGTCCTGGCGCACGCCGCCGACCACGTCCCACCAGGGGCCGATGGCGTGGCCCCAGAGTGCCTGGATTTCTGCATCTTCAGTCACGCCATTGGTTCGCTCACCTTCGGAGCGCAACCACAAGCGGTCGATATCCCCGCCGACCCAACCCGAGGCATCCCAACTGAGTACGCTGCCTTCATCGGCGGCCTGATACTCCAGCTGATCGAACAGGAAGAACGAGTTGATCGCGTCGTCATGCACGGCATGACCCTCCAGCGGCGGGAATGCGGCTTCACGATCGGCATCGCTCAGCACTGGAATCGGCGTGCGACTGGTGCTGCGCGGAGAGCCCTGCGCACCGCCCTGGCTCATCTTGCTGTGATCCATGGCGCTGTGATCCATGGAGCCGTGGTCCATCGAACTCATTGAGTCCTGACCCATCTGCGCATGGTTCATTTTGCTGTGATCCATCGCACCCATTTGAGTGGACTGCATGGCGCCATGCCCCATTGCCGCATGATCCATTGGGGCGCTTTCGTCGCCGTACTGTTTGGTCGAGGGCTTTTTAGTCGTCGATGCGGGTTGTGCCTCGACCGCCGCCGGCGCGGCCGCAGAGGAGTGCATCGAATGGTCCATGGGCTCGGCAGCGCTGGCCATGCCGGCCGTCACGGTGCCGAGCGAGACCGCCAGGGCAATCAGGCTCGGACGAGAAAACCTATTGGTCATGATGATTATCCGCCGCAGCCTGACTGGCCTTGTGCTCATGCTTCATGGTGCCATGAGCCATCTTGTCGTGATCCATCGAGGCATTGCCCATGGAGCCGTTGGCCATGGCGGCGCGATGCATTTTCTGGGCGTCAGCGGCATGGCCCATATGCTGGGAGCCGGCCTTGTCCGCAGCTGGCGCAGCGACGTGCGCATGATCGCCGGTTGCAAGCGCGCCGGGCAGCTGTACAACACTCAGTAAACCGAGCACCAAGGCGCTAGCGACCTGCGCTTTACGATTGAGAAATTTGCTCATCATGGGTCTCCCTAGTTATTCATCCACACGGACTTCACGGAACATGCCCATTTCCATGTGCAGCAGCAGGTGGCAGTGGTAGGCCCAGCGGCCCAGGGCGTCGGCGGTGACCCGGTAGCTGCGCTTCGAGCCTGGCGGCATGTCGATGGTGTGCTTGCGCACCATGAAATTGCCGTTCTCGTCTTCCAGATCGCTCCACATGCCATGCAGGTGAATCGGGTGAGTCATCATGGTGTCGTTGACCAGGGTGATGCGCAGACGCTCGCCGTACTTGAGCCGTACAGGCTCGGAGCTGGAGAACTCGATGCCGTCGAACGACCAGGAGAACTTCTCCATGTGCCCGGTCAGGTGCAGTTCGAGGGTACGCCCAGGCTCGCGTCCGTCCGGATCGGCGAAGGTGCTTCGCAAGTCGGCATAGGTCAGTACACGACGACCGTTGTCGCGCAAGCCCATGCCCGGATCATTCAATTTATGGCTTGGCATCATGGTCTGCATGTCGACCAGCGGGTTGTTGGTCTCGGACGCCGGGTGCGCTTGCATCTGGCCGCTCATTCCAGCCATGCCAGCCATGCCAGCCATCTTGCTGTGATCCATCCCGGCCATGTCGCCCATACCGGCCATCTTGCTGTGATCCATGCCGGCCATGTCACCCATGCCGGCCATCTTGCTGTGGTCCATCCCGGCCATGCCACCCATGCTGCCGTGGTCCATGCCCATGTCGCCCATGCCGATCAACGGGCGCGGGTCGAGTTCAGGCACGGGCGCGCTCAGCCCTTCACGCACGGCCAGGGTACCGCGGGCATAACCGGTGCGGTCCATGGACTGGGCGAAAATGCTGTAAGCCTCGGCGTTGGACGTCTCTACGATCACGTCATAGGTTTCCGCCACGGCGATACGCAACTCATCGACGCTGACCGGCTTGACGTGCAGGCCATCGGCGGCCACCACGGTCATCTTCAAGCCTGGGATGCGCACATCGAAATAGCTCATGGCCGAACCATTGATGAAGCGCAGACGGATCTTCTCGCCCGGCTTGAAGATACCGGTCCAGTTGCCGTTGGGCGCCTGGCCGTTCATCAGGTAGGTGTAGGTGTAAGCACTGACGTCGGCGAGATCGGTGGGACTCATCTTCATCTCGGCCCACATCTTGCGATCGGCCACGGTCGCGGCCCAACCTTGCTGGCTGACGTCGTCGATGAAGTCGCCGACGGTGCGTTTATTGAAGTTGTAGTAGTCCGACTGCTTCTTCAGCTTGGCCATGACCCGCGAGGGGTCTTCGTCGGTCCAGTCGCTGAGCATCACCACATAGTCGCGGTCGTACTGGAACGGCTCCGGCTCTTTGGCATCGATGACGATTGGTCCATAGACCCCCACTTGCTCCTGGAGACCTGAGTGGCTGTGGTACCAGTAGGTGCCGTTCTGCTGAACCTTGAACCTGTATTCGTACATGCCATCGGGCGCGATGCCATGGAAGCTCAGGCCGGGCACACCGTCCATGTTGGCCGGCAGGATGAT
>JBFKAF010000017.1:0-17568 GCA_041621735.1 Pseudomonas sp. | reverse complement strand
GCTGCGTACCAGGCGCGGAAAACCGCCGAGCAGGAAGCCGATCAGCTGCGCGCCCAGCGGGCTGCGGTGGCGATAGAACTGCTGGTGACCGCGCATCGCCAACTGCTGTAACTGCTCGATCAGGTGACTGCTGTAGCCGCGTGCCTGAGCCAGGGCAAGTTGCTGGCAGAGGCGTCGGTAAGCATGGGCAAAGCCTGTGCACTGCTGGCGCTCGGCTTTGCCGCGCTCGAGCGCATCGAGCAGCGCGGCGAAGGTTTGCCAGTCGGCGTGATGACGGCTCTCGAACAGGCTCTGTTTCATGTCGGGCCCAACAAGCCGCGGGCTATGCCATTGATCTGCCGTTCGGCCTGCTCGGCAGGCACTTGCAAGGGCTCGGCGAGAATCGCCGCCAGCTCGGCGCGGCGGGCACTGGACAGGCTGTCGGCGCGCTCGGCGAAGCCCTGAAACGCACGTTGCTCGTTGAGCCTGAGGGCAAAGGGCGCACGCAGGGCTTCGGTTTGCGGCAAGACCGGGCGCGTGACGGGCAGGTCGCGATACACCACCAGGGTGCCAGCGGCCAGATCACCGAGGCGTTTGAAGGCCGGGTGGTTAAGGCAGCTGAGGATACCCAGGGTGTAGGCGAACGGCAGGATGTCGACGAAACGCAGCAGATTGCGGGTCAGCGAAGCGGCCCAGCCGATCGGTGTGCCGTCATCGTGTACCACTCGCAGACCCAGCAGTTGCTTGCCCGGGGTGCGGCCCTGGTTGAGCACCTCGAACAGCACCATGTACCACCAGGTCACCAGAAACAACAGAATGGTCGCCAGGCCCATGCCGAATTGGCCGAGCAGGCCGAGGACGATAAACAGTACCAGCAACAACAGGCCGCGAATCGCCAGGTCGATGGCGAACGCCAGGGCGCGTGGCACCAGGCCCGCTGGCCGCAGAAGCAGATCGATGCCTTCCGGGGTTTCCACCTGGTAGCGGGTGTCCAGCACGGGGTGAGGCTCGGCGGGTGGAGTGGCAATCGAGGAGGGCATCGGCAGGCTGCGTCGAAGAAAGCCCGATGCTAGCCAGCAGCAGGCGGAGAAGCAACCAGACCCGTGCGCGGGCCTGAATGCATGAGGCTGATCAAGCGAGTGGCGGCACGGCGAAGGCGGTGTGATTGATCGCGGCCAGCGTAATAGCGCCGGTCAGCCCAAAGACCTTGAATACGTATTGGCTGATGGCATCACTCATGGGGCGTCCTTGTTCGGCGTGGTATGACGTTGAGCTGGCCATGCTAGCGGTGCTGGCATTTGGCTCGCAAGCAGCCGTCAGGCGCAGGGGGTGGCGCTGTGCGCTGGGTCAAGCTTTGCGACTGCGCCGAGAGGGCGAAGAATCTGTCGCTAGGTGGGTGCTAGACTGCCTCGGCCTTAGGACCTAGGAAAAATGACGTGACCTCCAGCCTGTTCTGGTACGACTACGAGACCACCGGTATCGACCCTCGCCGCGATCGCCCCGTGCAGGTTGCCGGGATTCGTACCGACGAAGACCTCAACGAAATCGCCGAGCCGCTGAATATCTACTGTCAGCCCAGCGACGACATCTTGCCGCACCCGGCCGCCTGCCTGGTCACCGGCATCACTCCCGACAAGCTGGCGCAGCAGGGGCTGAGCGAGGCCGAGTTCATGAGCCGCACTCATGCCGAGTTGGTCCAGCCGGGCACCTGCGGCGTGGGTTACAACAGCCTGCGTTTCGACGATGAGGTCACCCGGTACAGCCTCTACCGTAACTTCTTCGATCCCTATGCCCGCGAATGGCAGGGCGGCAACAGCCGCTGGGATTTGATCGATCTGGTACGCGCCGCCTATGCCCTGCGCCCGGAAGGGATCGTCTGGCCAGAGGAGGAGGGGCGCGTCAGTCTCAAGTTGGAACGCCTGACCGCCGCTAACGGCATCGATCACGGCCAGGCCCACGATGCCTTGTCCGATGTGCGTGCGACCATTGCCCTGGCGCGTTTGATCCGTAGCAAGCAGCCCAAGCTGTATGACTACCTCTATCAGTTGCGCAGCAAACAGCGGGTGCTCGATAAGATTCGTTTGTTGCAGCCTCTGGTGCATATTTCCGGACGTTTTGCCGGTTCCCGGCATTATCTGGGGTTGGTATTGCCATTGGCCTGGCACCCGCGTAATCGCAATGCTTTGATCGTCTGTGATTTGCACGCCGATCCCACGCCGTTACTCGACGAAGATGCGCTGACCTTGCGCCAGCGTTTATATACCCGTCGCGAGCAACTCGCAGAAGGGGAGTTGCCGGTGCCGTTGAAGTTGCTGCATATCAACCGCTGTCCGGTGGTGGCGCCGTTGAGCGTATTGCGCCCCGAGGATATTCAACGTCTGCAACTGGATATGGCGGACTATCAGGCGCGCGCGAATACACTCGCGCAGTCGCAAGGTCAGTGGCAGGAAAAACTCGCTCAGGTGTATGGCGAAGAGAGTTTCGCCCCCAACGATGATCCGGAGCAGCAGTTATACGATGGTTTTATCGGTGATCGTGACCGGCGTTTATGCGAACAGGTACGCAGTGCCGAGCCACAGCAGTTGTCACAGCAAGCCTGGCCGTTCGACGATGCCCGCTTGCCTGAGTTGTTATTCCGTTATCGCGCCCGTAACTTCTTCCCGAGCTTGAGCACAGAGGAGCAACAGCGCTGGAGGAGTTTTTGCCAGCAACGTTTAACCCTGCCTGAGTTCGGCGCACCGAATACCTTGGCGAGTTTTGAACTGGCGCTGGGGGAACTGTTCGATAGCGCGTCGGCCGATCAGCAGGCGTTATTGGCCGAGTGGCGCGATTATGCCCAGCAGTTGCGTCAGCGTTATGCCATATAAAATTTGAGCGAATGCCAGGCAGTCGAGCTATTGCGCGGGAGTAAGTTGCCTGGTCTCACCCCGATCGGGAGATCGTTGTGGCGGGCAGTCGACCCTGACTGGGTGGTACGAAAGGTAGAACGCCACGCATAAAAAACGCCAGCGCGAGCTGGCGTTTTTTATGCGTGCAGACTGCGGTGTGGCAGCAGGGCTTAGCCCAGCAGGGTCACCCAGCTTTCCACGACATCGGAGCCCCACTTGGCTTTCCACTCTTTCAGCGTCTTGTGGTTGCCGCCTTTGGTTTCGATCACTTCGCCGTTGTGCGGGTTCTTGTACTGCTTAACTTTACGCGCGCGCTTGGTACCGGTGGTTTTAACTGCGCGCGGAGCCTTGCTGGCTTTGGCATCCGGGTCAAGCATGGCGATGATGTCGCGCAGGGACTTCTGATACTCACCCATCAGCTTGCGCAGTTTACCTTCGAATTCCAATTCTTTTTGCAGCTTGTCGTCTTGCGACATGCTTTTCAGGCGCGCTTGCAGTTCTTTGATGGCTTCTTCTGTGGCGCGGTAATCGTTGATCAGCGACATGTGGCTTACCTTGAGATGTAGATGAAATGTTGGCTAAGTAATAGCAATAGTAGTCACGCACTTTTAACAAGTAAACCGCTTTGTAAGGATTTGCCACAGTTGTGCTAATAAGTTGCTTGATTGCTGTGCGCTGAGGCGTTTTTTCGTCTGCCTGAGGGCTGCGGGTTATTTTTTGTAAGTCATTATCTGGTCGTAAATGCTTAATAACACCGTAGGGTTTGGGCGCGCTTAAGTGACTGCCGAGTAGCAAACTGGCAGTTGCTAGGGGACTTCGGCCTTCCGGTGCGGTGGTAGATGAAACTGAAATGGGTATTTTCGTCGGGACATAGTCTGTTCAGGCCGTGCTCAGGGTCAGTAACTATCCGGTCATCTATAAACGCTTGGATTACCGAGCGAGCATCCCTGCGGATAATCAAGGTGGCTGGCTCTTAGTTGCGCCAAGCAATACGCGCCGAGCTGGAGCCGGTTGGCTGTGAGTTGTCGAAGGATTGGCGGGTCGTTCATCGAGCGGGAGGCGCGGTGTGTCAGCCATGGCGACAGCAGTGAGGGCGTGCGTCGGCAGGGTAATGACGCAGAAAAATGGTGTTGCTGCGTCGGCTACGCTATCACTTAGATAACCGCATTGTGGTGCGTGACCACAACAGGGTGGTCTTCGACTGATCGCTTCGCGGTGTGCCTGTCCGGTACACGCCAGAGGAGTTTGCATATGCTCAAATCAATCAAAGTACGGGACTACATGACCCGCCATTTGGTGACCTTCCGCTCCGATACTGACCTGTTCACGGCGATCAACCGTTTGCTTGAACATCGAATTTCCGGTGCTCCGGTGGTTGATTCCCAGGGGCACTTGATTGGCTTGCTCTCCGAGGGTGACTGCTTGCGCGGTATTCTCTCCGGCGCTTATTACGAAGCCATAGGAGGCAACGTCAGCGCGTATATGACCAGCGAAGTCGAGACCATCTCGCCCGGAACCGACATCATCGAAGTCTCCGAGCGTTTTCTGCGCGGGCGCCTCGGCCGTATACCGGTGATCGAGGATGGGCGCCTGGTCGGCCAGATCAGCCGGCATGACGTGTTGCGCGCGGTCAAGGAGTTCGCCCAGCATGACAAGGGTCACCCAGCTGAAGATTGAGCCAGGAGTCTTTGCTCTTGGCGCCCGGCAAGGAGTGTTGGGCTTTGGGTCGTTTAAGATGGGCGCATTGCCGGGTGATAGATGATGAGAACTGAGGAGGCGGCATGAGCGATCCATTCGAGCGCGCCACGTCGAGCCCACCGCCGATCTTGGGCGAGGGGTGCGTCAAACGTTATGACCCCGAGGCGCTGAGCCCTGAGAACGGGACCGAGTTTGCCGGCGCTGCCGAGTTGTGGCAGCGGCTGCAACAGGCTGCCGGAGACGAGGCGGAAAAGTCTCAGCCCACATGAAACGGGGCGCTCACTGAGCGCCCCGTTGTCCTTGCTAGGTTGCGCAGGCTGTTAGATGCGGAAGCTGTCGACCAGCTGCTTGAGGCGCGAGGCCTGCTGCTGCAGATCGCCGCAGGCACGCAAGGTGGACTGGAGATTTTCCACACCTTCCTGATTGAGGGTGTTGATCTCGATGATGTCCATGTTCAGCGACTCGATTACCGAGGTCTGCTCTTCGGTGGCAGTGGCCACCGATTGGTTCATGCCGTCGATTTCGCCGATGCGCAGGGTCACGCTGCCCAGCCGCTCGCCGGCCTGATTGGCAATCACCACGCTTTCTTCGCTATAGCGTTGGCTCTCGGTCATGGTGGTGACCGACTGGCGGGAGTCGACCTGCAGCTCCTCGATCATGCCTTCGATTTCTTGCGCCGATTCCTGGGTACGGTGCGCCAGGTTGCGCACCTCATCGGCCACCACGGCGAAGCCGCGACCCGCCTCGCCGGCTCGCGCCGCTTCGATGGCCGCATTCAGTGCCAGCAGATTGGTCTGCTGCGAGATGCTTTTAATAACTTCGAGAATCTGCCCGATGTTCACCGTCTTGCCGTTCAGCGTCTCGATGTTGCTGCAGGAGGCGCTGATCTTGCCGGACAGGTCGTTCATTGCCTGAATGGTTTTTGCCAGCACCTGGCGTCCGCCCTCTGCCTGCTGGCGGGCGTCGGTGGCCTGAGCCGAGGCATCCGCGGCGTTACGCGCGATTTCCTGGGCGGCGGCACCTAACTCATTGATCGCCGCGGCCACGCTGTTGGTGCGGCTGGACTGTTCATCCGAGTTGAGCATCGACGCGTTGGAGGCATTGAGTACCAGCTTGGCCACCTCGTTGACCTGGCCGGTGGCCGAGGACACTTCGCGGATCGAGCCATGAATGCGCTCGACGAAGCGGTTGAATGCCGTGGCCAGTTCACCCAGCTCATCCTTGGACTGCACCTGCAGACGCTTGGTCAGGTCGCCTTCGCCCTGCGCCATGTCCTGCATGGCTCTGCCCATCACGATCAGTGGCTGCATGAGCACGCGGATCAGCATGCTCAGCAGCAGGATGATCAGCACCACGGCAATCAGCGTGGCGACGAGGGCAGAGGTGCGAAACTCGCTGAGCATCGCGTAGGCTTTGTCCTTGTCTATGGACAGGCCGATATACCACGAGACCGAGGGCAAGCCTTTGACCGGGGTGAAGGTGAGTATGCGCGTGTCACCCTTTAGCGCCGTCTCGCTGAAGTCGGAGCTGATACGCGGCGTGTCGCTCGGATAGACATCCTTGAGCGTCTGCATCACCAGCTCTTGCTGTGGGTGCACCAGGATCTTGCCATCGGCACTGACCAGAAAGGCATAGCCGATGCCGTTGAAGTCCAGCGAGTTGATGATGTTGACCAGGGTTTGCAGGCTCAGGTCGCCACCGACCACGCCGGCCGACTGTGCCGGGGTGGCGATGGTGATGATCAGCCCGCCGGTGGCGGCATCCACATAGGGCTCGGTGAGGGTCGTACCGCCTGCGCTCAGCGCCCCCTGATACCAGGGCCTGACCCGTGGGTCGAATTCCGCGGGCATCTGCAGCTTGGGGCGGATGGTGAAGCTGCCATCTTCGCTGCCCAGGTAGGTCGTGGTGAAGGTCGATGCCAGCGACTTCTGTTCCAGCAGACGGGCTACGCTGTCGGGTGCGGGCTCATTGCTGATCGATTGGGCGGTACTCTCCACCAGCAAGATGCGTCCAGACAGCCAGTTTTGGATATTGTTGGCGGTAACCTTACCCATTTCCTGCAGGTGGTTTTCCAGGTTTGCGCGGATCGCATTGCGTTGCAGGTAATCGTTGTACAGGGTGAATAGCGAGAAGGCGGCAATCACTACCAGTGAGGCCGCGAGCAATATCTTGTGGCTGAACTTCAGGTTGTGGGTCATGGCTTGGTTAGGGTGTCCGTTATGGTCTGCTACCAGACTTGGCTGGCAGTAAGGCCCGTGCAGTGCCAGAGGGAAGCACTACCAATGAGCTGAGCGGTGCGGATTATGTCCGCATCCGGGGCACAAAGCTTTAAACCAGGAGACAGTAAGATGCCTGTATCTGACCAGTTTGTTTTGGGCGCCGATCTTTCCGGTCAGCCGGTCGCTCAGGCCCTGCGCTTGGCCAATCGGCATGGGCTGGTAGCGGGAGCGACCGGCACGGGAAAAACCGTGACCCTGCAACGCCTGATCGAGGATTTCAGCGATGCCGGTGTCGCGGTGTTCGCGGCGGACGTGAAGGGCGACCTCTGTGGCCTGGGCGCTGTCGGAGCGCCGCAGGGCAAGGTGGCCGAGCGGATTGCCAGCATGCCCTGGCTCGCTCACCAGCCGACGGCCTACCCGGTCACCTTGTGGGATATTCACGGCCAGAGCGGTCACCCGCTACGCACTACGCTCAGTGAGATGGGGCCGCTGTTGCTCGGTGCCTTGCTTGAGTTGACCGACAGTCAGCAGGCCGCGTTGTATGCCGCGTTCAAGGTGGCGGACCGCGAGGGTCTACTGCTGCTGGACCTTAAAGACCTCAAGGCCCTGCTGGCTCACCTGAAGTCTCACCCCGAAGTGTTGGGCGACGACAGCGCGTTGTTCACCACGACTTCGGCACAAGCGCTCCTGCGTCGTTTGGCGAGCCTGGAGCAGCAGGGCGCCGAGGCCTTGTTCGGCGAACCGGCGCTGCAACTTGAAGACATCCTGCACCCCGATCGTGACGGTCGCGGACGCATTCACCTGCTCGACGCCAGTCGCCTGGTGCATGAAGCGCCGAAGGTCTACGCGACCTTCCTGTTGTGGCTGCTGGCCGAGTTATTCGAGCAACTGCCGGAACGCGGCGATGCCGACAAACCGCTGTTGGCGCTGTTCTTCGACGAGGCGCACCTGTTGTTTGCCGATACGCCGAAGGCCTTGCAGGAGCGTTTGCAGCAGGTGGTACGGTTGATTCGCTCCAAGGGGGTTGGGGTGTACTTCGTCACCCAGTCGCCCGGCGACTTGCCGGATGATGTGCTGGCTCAACTTGGTCTGCGTATTCAGCATGGCCTGCGGGCCTTCACCACCAAAGAGCGCAAGGCGCTGCGTGCGGTCGCCGATGGCTTTCGCCCTAATCCGGCTTTCGACGCCCTGAGTGTGCTGAGCGAACTGGGTATCGGTGAGGCGCTGGTTGGAACCATGGAGGCCAAGGGCACTCCCGCCATGGTGCAGCGCGTGGCTATCGCTCCGCCGCAGTCGCGCATCGGTCCGCTGAGTGAAGCCGAACGAGCGGCTTTGATTCGCCAATCACCCTTGGCCGGACGCTATGACAAGGCATTTGACCGCGAGTCGGCCTACGAACTGCTCACGGCGCGCGCGGCGCAGGCCAGTGCCCAGGCGGCAGAGGCCGCGAGCCCAGGTAAAGTTGCAGCGGAGCCTGGCATTGGCAGCATGGCAGGCGGTCTGCTCGGCAGCTTGGCCGGTTTGGCGATGAAAACAGCAGTGCGCCAAGTGGCCAATCAGATTGGTCGGCAGTTGGTGCGTGGCTTGCTGGGTTCGTTGGTAGGGGGCAAGCGGCGCTAAGTTGTCATGCAATAGTTGGCAGCGGGACAACTCTGGAAAAGCAGCGCGCTCGACTGAACGCCCATCAGCATTTGTTCGATGCTGGTGGGCATTGGCTACTCAGTCATTCGCCTCGTCGGCTTTGGCTTTCAGGTCTTTTTCGATTTTTTCGAGTTCCTTCTCAAATGCTTGATCGAGAAGGTTGGCTTTCTTGCGCCAAGGCTTGCGCTCGGGGTCCGGTTGAGCAGCGTAGGTGATGACTTCCCCGCCGTATACTTCCTTGTAACGTTGTGCCTGGCGCTCGAGTTCAGCGCGCAGTTCGTCTTTCGTCACGTGATTTCCCATGGTCATGAAACTTTTAATGGCGACAACGTAAGGCGGTCTGCCTTACTGCTACGGTCACCGATTAATCAGCGGTCTGAGCCGCTCATAGCCGTCATTGAAATATATTTCGGCATGTCAGGCTATTGCGGATTTTTCTATTAAAAACAGTCGTTTATTTGCTTCTTGCGATTTTTAACGGTTTTTAATGGCGTTGTCGTATAGCGCACGTTGGTAATTATGGCGAACGAACGCTAAATGTCTAGTGGCCTGAACGGGTAGTTGCTTAACTCAAGTTCGGATAACTGGGTTTTGAGGCGAGGCGCGGCGCTTTTTACGCTCAGCCTGAAAGGACTGTAGGCCAGTGCGATATGGGCTGCAGCGCATGGGTTGGGCCCTTGTGCGTTTCGGTTAATGAACTAAGCAAATGCAGCGAATGTATCGTCTTGTATCTAGGCGTAGCGGGCTGCCCAGGACTTTCTGGCGACTGGCCGACTCAGCGTTGTGTGCAGATGGATAACGCTGACATACAGTCTTACTGGTGCGCGAAGTCTTGGCGCGTAATAGATGTGCAGTGCGGCAGTCAATTTCACGTTGCTCATATGAGCACTCGAGTTGCCCTGCTAAAACTGTTGAACCCGCGTGACTTGCAAGCAGTTTGCGTGGCAACGCGTACTACGCCTATAGCGAATGGATGTAAAACAGCGGCTGGCCGATTGCCGCCGGAACTGTGCGGTCTGAGCGGCATCAGTGCAACAAACGCCGTGGCGAGCCGGTCTATTATCCCAAGACGGCCATCGTGGCCCTGCGTGATTCCCCCTGAACAGGAGAACAGTCAGCATGCTACGTTTTGTGCTTATCGCACTTGTACTTTTTATCGTCGCGTTGTTCGGTATGGTGGCCATGCAGCCCGCCGAGTTTCGCGTCGAACGCTCGGCCAGCATGGCCGCTCCGGTGGGCGAGGTGTTTGTTCAGGTCAATGACTTGCATAACTGGCAACAGTGGTCGCCCTGGGCGAAGCGCGATCCGGCCATGCAGACGATCTTCGAGGGACCGAGCGCAGGTGTTGGTGCGATCCACCGCTGGGTTGGCAATAACGAGGTCGGCGAAGGCAGCATGACCATTCTCGAGAGTCGTCCAGATGAGCTGATCCGCATCAAGCTGGAGTTTCTGAAACCCTTCGAAGCCACCAATGACGTGGTGTTTCGCTTTGTCCCCGAGGGTGAACATACCCGCGTGACCTGGAGCATGACCGGCAGCAACAACTTCATCGGCAAGGTCGTGCATATGGCGATGGACATGGACAAGATGGTTGGTGGCGACTTCGAGCAGGGACTGGCGCAGTTGAAGGCGCAGGTGGAAGAGTCGGGTAGGCCTTGAATGTGTCTTCGGCAGGTGTAATAGCCGCCATTCCAGGTTGGCGGCAGCCTGATACTCAGTTGGGGCCTACGCGCATAGGGCGGAAAAACGCTCGACCAACTGTTGAGTTCTGAAGTGTTCGACCAGGCTGTCGACGAAGGCGCGTGTCTTTGCGGGCAGCAGGTTGTGCCCGGAGAAATACACCGAGATATGCCCTGCATCGACGTACCAGTCCGGTAACACCCGGATAAGGCTGCCGGTTTCCAGGTAGGGCAAGCTGTGCGGCAAGCTGACCAGCGCGATACCCAGGCCCATTTCGGCGGCGCGGCAGGCGGCGTCCGGGTCGCTCATGGTTATGCGCACCGGCAGTTCGATTGCGGCCTCATCGTTGCTGCGGTTGCGAAGTGCCCAGGATCGCACCCGACCGGTTTGTGGTGAGCGAATCAGGATCCCCGCATGCCGCGCCAACTCAGGCGGCGTCGCTGGGCTGGGATGGTCGTCCAGGTAGGCGGGGGATGCCACCAGAATGCGATGGGCTGGCGCTAGTTTGCGCGCCACCACGCCCGGCGAGAGTTCCATGGCGCCGCTGATGGCCGCATCAAAACCCTGAGCAATCAGGTCCACCGGGCCGTTGTCGAAGTGCCAGTCGGGTGAGATGGCCGGGTAGCGCCGCAAAAAATCCCCGAGCATCGGCAGCACGTAATCACGGCCGAAGGTCACCCCCATGCTGACCTTGAGCATGCCCGCGGGCTGCCCGGCCGAGCTGGCCAGGTTGGCCACCGCGTGTTGAATGGTGGTCAGGCCGCCACGCACATCGGCAAGAAAACGTAGGCCTGCCTCGGTCAGGGTCAGGCTGCGGGTGCTGCGCTGGAACAAGCGTACGCCCAGGCTGGCTTCCAGTTTGGCCACCTGCTTGCCCACGGCAGCTGGCGTCAAGGCCAGACGTCGTGCGGCTTCGGCAAAGCTGCCAGCTTCGGCGCTACGGACAAAACACTCGAGACTGATCAGGGTTTCCATGGCTGCGCTCTAAACGAATTGGATCGACTGAATATAGCGATTATCGGCTTATCGGTACTCAATCGCCGGCGGATACTCGGCTCACCCCAGGCAAATCGCCGGTCTTCTTTCGGAGCATCAGCATGACTACTCTCACGTCCAACGGCAGCAACCTGAGCGGCAAAGTCGCTCTGATCCAAGGTGGCTCGCGCGGTATTGGCGCCGCCATCGCCCTGCGCCTGGCCCGCGAAGGTGCGGCCGTCGCCCTCACCTACGCCAGTTCGCCGGACAAGGCGGAAGAAGTGCGGCAAGCCATCGAAGCGGCGGGCGGTAGAGCCTTGGTCATTCGTGCCGACAGCGCAGATGCTGACGCCATACGCGCTGCAGTACGTCAGACCGTCGAGCACTTCGGTCGTATCGATGTGCTGGTGAACAACGCCGGTGTGCTGGCGATTGCGCCGATCGAGGAGTTCAGCCTGGACGATTTCGACCGCACCCTGGCGATCAACGTCCGCAGTGTGTTTGTCGCCAGCCAGGAAGCCGCTCGGCACATGGGGAGCGGTGGGCGCATCATCACTATCGGCAGCACCAATGCCGAGCGCATGCCATTTGCCGGTGGCAGCGTGTATGCGATGAGCAAGTCGGCCATCGTCGGCCTGACCCGGGGTATGGCCCGCGATCTCGGTCCGCGCGGGATTACGGTGAACAACGTGCAGCCCGGTCCGGTGGACACCGACATGAACCCCGAGAACAGCGAGTTCGCCGACAGCCTCAAAGGCCTGATGGCTGTCGGTCGCTACGGCCGTGCTGAAGAGATCGCCGCGTTCGTCGCGTACCTGGCCGGCCCTGAAGCGGGTTATGTAACCGGCGCCAGCCTGACTATCGATGGTGGTTTTGCCGCCTGAGTCGATCACCGCGACCAGCCCCGTGCGGATGACTGCGGGGCTTTGGCGCTTGCCGCCGGGTTTGCCGGTGTTAGGCGTGATGGGTTCAGGGGTGCTCCGCACGGCACTTTTCGACCGCTTAAGCCGCCCTGTTAAGCGTTACCACGGTACATCTTCAGTGCGACCAGGAATGCCGCTCGGGACAATGCCTCGGGACAACTCCTTGGGACAATGCTTGGTGGGTTTTGACCTGCATCCAGATCCGAATCCAGGCCCAGTCACCGCTAGGGCCTGCCTCTTATGCCGGTTCGTTTAGCCGGGCGTCGCCATCGGCAGGGCTCGGCTCGATGTGCAGTTGATAGCGGTTACCACCGTTCATTTTCGCGCAGTACATGGCGTCATCGGCGTGCTTGAGCAGCTGTTCGCCCTCGATGCCATGCTCGGGATACAGCGCGATGCCGATGCTGGGCAGGATGCGCAAGCTGTGCCCCAGCAAGTCCAAGGGCTGACTGAGCGCGTGGCGGATTTTTTCGGCCACCGCCGTGACGTGCTCCGGCAACTGGATGTGTTCGAGCAGTACCACAAACTCGTCGCCGCCGACGCGGGCGACCGTATCGGTTTCGCGCACGGACAGCTTGAGGCGCTGGGCGACCTCCTGCAGCAGCAGGTCGCCTGCGGCATGACCCAGGGTGTCGTTGATCAGTTTGAACTTATCCAGGTCGAGGTAGAGCAGGGACAGTCGTGCTTGCTCCCGGTGTACGCGTGCCAGGGCGGTTTGCAGGCGATCACGCAGCAGTTCGCGGTTGGGCAGATGGGTCAGTTGGTCGTATTGCGCCATGTATTGCAGTCGCGCGTGCAGTTGTTTGCGTTCGATGGCGGCGGCGATCTGGGTGGAGACGAACTGCAGCAGTTCCTTATCCTTTTCGGTGTAGCGCACACCGCCGACATAACTCTTCACCGCCAGGGCGCCGATGGTGCCATTGGCCGAGTTGAGGGGCACGCCCAGCCAGCACTGCGAATCCTCGCCGACGACGGTGCGCAAATGCTCGGCATGCACGGACCGCGTCTCCGGCGTCAGCAGCAGCGCTTGCCCGCTACGAATGACCTCTGCGCTGAGCGTGTCTGTGGCTGGCGTGTGCGGATCGGGTGCCTGATCGTGCTCGTCGATATGGTAGGGGAAGCTCAGTTGGTCGTGCGCCGCATCGTACAGCGCCACGGAGAAATTAAGCGCCGGTAGCAGTTCGCCGATGATCTGATGAATTTGTTGGAACAGGGTAAACAGGTCCTCGGCGGCGTGGGCGGCTTCGGAGATGGCGTAGAGCGCCGTCTGCATCGACTCGGCCTGTTTGCGCTCGGTAATGTCGCGCGCCACGGCTATGCGTAGTTGATCGGCCTCCGACCAGCGGGCTGACCACATGATGTGGACGATTTGCCCATCCTTACGGATGTAGCGATTCTCGAAATAAGGTTTGAGGTGCCCCGACATCACCTCCTTGGCTGCCTGCAGGGTCCTGGCCCGATCTTCGGCGACCACCATCTGGATCATCGCCTTGCCGATCATCTCGTCCGCGGTGTAGCCGAAAATGCGCTCACAGGCGGCGCTGACAAACACAAAGCGACCCTGAGCATCGACAACGCAGATGGCATCGAGCAGCAGGTCTATGAAACTGGTCAGGGGCGCGTAGGTTTTTGTATCCATGGGGCAAGCATAGTGCCAGGAGAGACCCGGTGAATACTTTCAATTGTGGCTGGCCTTGTCCGGGCCTGCGTCGAATTGCTCGTGGGCCGAAGCGTACTTATCGGCGCGGGAGGGAAGCTGGAGTCGAGCGATCGCTGCGCCTGCCGGCCAGGTCCGGGGCCGCAGTTGACGAGCCGGGGTTAGGGGGCATGAAGCCGTTGCAGTGTGTTGATCGTGGCCGCAGTTGCCACCACGATTTGCTTTGAGGGCATGCCTCCCCTCTCCTGAGAAAGGAGAGGAGAGGGGCGTGTAGCCTTAGCCGCGGTAGTAGCGCTGCGCGACGAAGGGGGTCTTGGCGACTTTCATGGCCACGCGCTTGCCGCGTACCACCGCCCAGACCGGGCTGTCCACGGCGACGTGGCTGCTCTGCACATAACCCATGGCCACCGGTGCGCCGAGGGTCGGGCCGAAGCCGCCGCTGCTGACGATGCCGATCACCTGGCCGTCGGCGTCGACGATTTCCGCGCCTTCACGCACCGGTACGCGCTCCTGGGGCAGCAGGCCGACGCGTTTGCTGCTCACACCATCGCGCTGTTGAGCGAAGATCCGCTCGGCGCCGGGGAAGCCACCGGCCCGTGCACCGTCGGCGCGGCGCGGCTTGGACATGGCCCACAGCAGGCTGGCTTCGATCGGCGTGGTGGTCGTGCTCATGTCGTGGCCGTACAGACACAGCCCGGCTTCCAGGCGCAGCGAGTCGCGCGCGCCGAGGCCGATGGCCGCCACTTCCGGCTCGGCCAGCAGGGCGCGGGCCAGGGCTTCGGCCTGTTCGTTGGGCACGGAAATCTCGTAACCGTCTTCGCCGGTGTAGCCGGAGCGGCTGACGAAGCAGTCGACCCCGAGCAGGCGCACGCTGGCGAATTGCATAAAGGTCATCTCGCGCACTTGCGGCGCCAGGCGAGCCAGCACATCTACTGCCTTCGGCCCTTGCAGGGCGAGCAGGGCACGCGATTCGAACAGGCTGTCGATCTCGCACTGCGCGCCGATGTGCTGGCGCAGGTGGGCCAGGTCCTGCTCCTTGCAGGCGGCGTTGACCACCAGGAACAGTGTGTCGTCGCCCAGGTTGGCGACCATCAGGTCGTCGAGGATGCCGCCGTTGTCGTCGGTGAACATGGCGTAGCGCTGCATGCCCACCGGCAGGTCGATGATGTCCACCGGCACCAGGCTTTCCAGGGCTTTGGCGGCATCGGCGCCACGCAGGGTCAGTTGGCCCATGTGCGACACGTCGAACAGGCCGGCCGCCTCGCGGCAGTGCAGGTGTTCTTTCATCACGCCGAGCGGGTACTGCACCGGCATGTCATAACCGGCGAAGGGCACCATGCGTGCGCCGAGTTCCAGGTGCAGGGCGTGTAACGGGGTTTTCGCCAGGGTTTCGCTGGTCATGCGGTTCTCCATTGATGTCGTGGGTGGGGCAAATATCGACCCCTCTCCCTAGCCCTCTCCCCAGAGGGGCGAGGGGATGGTCAGGTGTTGGCCGCACCATTTGCGGCGACGTCGCTTGTGCTCCCTCTCCTAGTTGGGGAGAAGGTTGGGGCGAGGGGCATCAGCATTCGATGATGTTGACCGCCAGGCCGCCGCGGGCGGTTTCCTTGTATTTGCTCTTCATGTCGGCGCCGGTCTGGCGCATGGTGCGGATCACCTTGTCGAGCGAGACGAAGTGCTGGCCGTCGCCGCGCAGGGCCATGCGCGCGGCGTTGATCGCCTTCACCGAGCCCATGGCGTTGCGTTCGATGCACGGCACCTGAACCAGGCCGCCGATCGGGTCGCAGGTCAGGCCGAGGTTGTGTTCCATGCCGATCTCGGCGGCGTTTTCCACCTGCGCCACCGTGCCGCCGAGCACTTCGCACAGGGCGCCGGCGGCCATCGAGCAGGCCACGCCGACCTCGCCCTGACAGCCGACTTCGGCGCCGGAAATCGAGGCGTTCTCTTTATAGAGGATGCCGATGGCGGCGGCGGTGAGCAGGAAACGCACCACCGCATCGTCGTTGGCCCCGGAGATGAAGCGCATGTAGTAGTGCAGCACCGCCGGCACTATGCCGGCCGCGCCGTTGGTCGGTGCGGTCACCACGCGACCGCCGCTGGCGTTCTCCTCGTTGACCGCCAGGGCGTAGAGATTGACCCAGTCGAGCACGCTGAGCGAGTCGCGCAGCGCCGCTTCCGGGTGCTTGCACAGCTGACGGTAAAGCGCGGCGGCGCGGCGCTTGACCTTCAGCCCGCCGGGCATGATGCCCTCGTGGTGGCAGCCGGCTTCGACGCAGTCCTGCATCACCTGCCAGATTTTCAGCAGGCCGGCGCGGGTCTCGGCTTCCGGGCGCCAGGCCGTCTCGTTGGCCAGCATCAGCTGGCTGATCGAGAGATTATGCTCGGCGCAGTGGGCCAGCAGCTGCTTGCCGGTGGTGAAGGGGTAGGTCAGCGGGGTGCGGTCTTCGACGATACGGTCGGCGCCGGCCGCCTCCTCATCGACCACGAAACCGCCGCCCACCGAGTAGTACTCGCGCGCGCGGATCTGCAGGCCGGCGGCGTCGAAGGCGCGGAAGATCATGCCGTTGGGGTGATAGGGCAGGGGTTTCCTGATCATCGCCAGGTGTTCTTTTTCGACGAAGCGGATGGCCTTCTCGCCGAGCAGATTCAGTACGCCGGCTTTGCGCATTGCCGCCAGCCGCGGCTCGACGGTCGTGGTGTCGACGCTGTCGGGTAGCTCGCCCTCGAGGCCGAGCAGCACGGCTTTATCGCTGCCGTGGCCCTTACCGGTGGCGCCGAGCGAGCCATACAGCTCGACCTTAAGCGCTGCGGTGCTGTTGAGCAGGTCATCGTGGCGCAGGCCTTCGGCGAAGCGTGCGGCGGCAAGCATCGGCCCGACCGTGTGCGAACTGGAGGGACCGATGCCGATTTTGAACAGGTCGAAAACGCTGAGTGACATGCTGAGCTCCTGCTTCTGGTCCGGCTGACGGTCAGGGGGCATGGCCACGCCTGACTGTCAGCATCAGAAGCCTGTGTATTTATTCAGCGTAGACCGGGAAGGTGGCGCACAGGTCGGCGACCTGACCACGAACCCGTTCGATCACGCTGGGGTTGTCCAGCTCGGCGAGGATGTCGCAGATCCAGCCGGCCAGCTCGCGGCACTCGCCTTCCTTGAAGCCGCGGGTGGTCACCGCCGGGGTGCCGATGCGCAGGCCCGAGGTGACGAAGGGCGACTGCGGGTCATTGGGCACGGCGTTCTTGTTCACCGTGATATGCGCGGCGCCCAGCGCTGCGTCGGCGGCCTTGCCGGTCAGGCCCTGCTTGATCAGGCTGAGCAGGAACAGGTGGTTGTCGGTGCCGCCGGAGACCACGTCGTAGCCGCGCTCGATGAACACTTGCGCCATGGCCTGGGCGTTCTTGATCACCTGCGCCTGGTACTGCTTGAAGCTCGGCTCCAGGGCTTCCTTGAAGCACACTGCCTTGGCGGCGATCACGTGCATCAGCGGGCCACCCTGGGCACCGGGGAACACCGCGGAATTGAGCTTCTTCTCGATCTCCGGGTTGCTCTTGGCCAGGATCAGGCCGCCGCGCGGACCGCGCAGGGTCTTGTGAGTGGTGGTGGTGACCACGTCGGCGTAGGGCAGCGGGTTCGGGTACAGACCGGCGGCGACCAGGCCGGCGACGTGGGCCATGTCGACGAACAGCAGCGCCCCGACCTTGTCGGCGATGGCGCGGAAGCGCGGGAAGTCCAGGGTCTTGGAGTAGGCGGAGAAGCCGGCGACTATCATCTTCGGTTGGTGCTCAAGTGCCAGGCGCTCGACTTCGTCGTAGTCGATCAGGCCATCGCCATCGATGCCGTACTGCACCGCGTTGTACAGCTTGCCGGAGGAGCTGACCTTGGCGCCGTGGGTCAGGTGGCCGCCATGGGC